>JBAUOG010000921.1:0-2508 GCA_049579625.1 Bryobacteraceae bacterium | reverse complement strand
GCGTAGAGCGACGAGAATGCCATCATCCCGCCCTCGTACCTCTCCGACGACTCGTGAAATAGTGGCGCGCCGTGATGCAGATTGTCCACTCCGCGCCAGTTCCTATCGCTTCGCCACCCGATCACATTCGGCCTTAGCCACTCGCGCACTTCCGGGCGCACATACAGGAACCCGGCTCCGTTTGGCGAGATCATCCACTTGTATGCGTCCACGGAAAGAAAATCCGGCTGGGTCTGCGCACAATCGAACCGCAACGCTCCGAGGCTCTGCGTCCCATCGACGTACACCAGGACGTTGCGTTCCCGCAACTGCCGTATCACGCCGTCAAGGTCAGGCCGTAATCCCGTGACGTAGTTCACTGTACTAAGCAGCACCAGCCGCGTTCGCGGTGTGACGTGTTGCTCCAGTTCGCCCCACGCGCATTCAATTCCCTTAACCCCGGCTTGCGACTGAGCCGCATACAAGTTGTTCGGGAACTCGTGCTCCAAGGTCAGGATTTCATCGCCCGGTTTCCAATCAATGCCGCTCAGAACCGTTGCCAGCCCATGGGACGCCGCGGTGATGAACGCAATATCGTCCGGCTGCGCTCCTATCAGTCTCGCGACTTTGCCGCGCAGCTCATCCAGATCATCGAACCACTCCAGGAAATCCGTGCAGGCGAGTTTGTCGCGTCGTTCAAAATGCGCGAGCGCAGCCGCTGTCGCTCGTTTCGGCAATTGACCGTACGTTGCCGTATTCAGGAACGTTCGGCCAAGAAGAGCCGGAAACTCGGCCCGCACTTTTTGCCAGTCAGTCTGTTCCCCGTCCGGCATCACGGCAGGCTGCCAAGCACCTTCTGCAAGTGGTCAACCGCCTCATGCAGCAGAACGTCCTGGGCGGCCTTCGTCCGACGTGTCACGAACTCAACCTTGCCCTCGGCGAGCTTCTTGCCCACGGTGATGCGATACGGAATGCCGATCAGATCAGCGTCCTTGAACTTCACGCCCGGCCGCTCATCCCGGTCGTCCAGCAATGCGTCGATGCCCCGCTTCATGCATTCCCGGTACAGTAAGTCGGCTGCCTCGTGCTGCAACGCTTCGCGATAGTTGGCCGGCGTGATCACCACCGAGAACGGTGCAATGGAAGCCGGCAACGTCATCCCGTCCTTATCGTGGAATAGTTCAATCGCACACGTCAGTATGCGTTCAATGCCGATTCCGTACGATCCCATAATCGGCGTCACTTCTTTGCCCTGCTCATCCAGCACTCGCAAACCCATTGACTCCGAATACTTGTAGCCGAGCTTAAAGATGTGGCCGATCTCCACGGTCTTGACGATGTCGAGCGGCGCTCCGCATTGCGCGCACTTGTCGCCGGGCGATACTTGACGCAGCTCAAAGAACTCCGGCGCGAAATCCTCACCCGGCGTGACATGCCGAAGGTGGTAATCGTCCTTGTTCGCCCCGGTGATCATGTTCTTCCGGCCCTTCAAGGCGTTGTCGGCCAGAATGCGAAGCTTCTTCACACCCACAGGCCCGAGCGAACCGGCGTTGGCGCCGAACAGGTCGAAGATCTCTTGGGGATGCGCCTGGCGCACTTCTTTCGCCCCCAGCACGCTCATGAGTTTCGTTTCGCTGAGCTGATGATCGCCCCGCAGCATAATCAGCACGGGCTTGTCGTCACCTACCATCACCAAGCTCTTCATTTGCGAACTCTCCGGCAGCTTGGTGAAAGAGGATAAGTCCGCGATGGTCTTCATGCCGGGCGTGTGGAATTCTTCCGGCTCCAAGTCCCCTTTGGGATCAGCCACCAGTGGGGTCGCCGGCTCGGATGCCGCCTTCTCCAGGTTGGCCGCATAGCCGCAGCTCTTGCAGCGCGCCACAAAGTCCTCACCGGCTTCCGATGCAATCATGAACTCCTGCGACTGGCTGCCACCCATCGCTCCCGAATCGGCGTCCACCACAATGTATTCCAGTCCACACCGGTCGAAGATCTTGCAATATGCGTCGTGGTGCTTCGCGTAAGCGATGTCCAGCCCGGCCGCATCCAGATCGAACGTGTAGGAGTCCTTCATGATGAACTGCCTCACGCGCAATAGACCTGACTTCGGCCGCGGCTCATCGCGGAACTTGGTCTGTATCTGATACCAGATCTGCGGCAGTTGCTTGTAGCTGCGCAATTCGCCCCGCGCAATGAACGTCATCACCTCTTCGTGGGTCATGCCCAGGCAGAGATCGCGCCCGAAACGGTCTTTCAGGCGGAACATGTTGTCGCCCATCACATCCCACCGGCCTGATTCTTTCCAGACTTCCGCCGGGTTCAGCGCCGCCAGCAACATCTCCTGGCCGCCGATCGCGTCCATCTCTTCGCGGACAATCTGTTGAATCTTCAGCAGCGAGCGCTGCGCCAGCAGCAAATAGTTGTAGATACCTGCCGATAGCTGGCGAATGTAGCCGGCTCGCAGCAGTAGTTGGTGGCTGATGACTTCCGCCTCAGCCGGTGTTTCCCTTAACGTGGGGATAAAAAGAG
>JBAUOG010000920.1:0-3193 GCA_049579625.1 Bryobacteraceae bacterium | reverse complement strand
GTGGCAAGAGAGGCGAGGACAAAAATGATCGTTATGCTTTCATCATGGCATTCGCATCGTGGCTGAACCGCTGCGACGAATGAGACCGGGTCGACAAGCGCTGCCGATATAGCGGAATATCGCGCTACGAAAAACAAACGGCAAGCAGCGATGCACGACCTGATCCTGAATTAGAACGCGCCGCCTGGAGAGGATCGATATCTAGAGTGGCCGACAAAATAGCCAGGTGGATTATTTCCGGATGAACGGTCACTTTCGACATGAGCGACGTCGCCCGCTAGGAGTGGCGACCAGTTCGCCGTGAGTTCAAGCTCTCGGGATATTCTGGGTTTCGACGAAGAGAACTGGATTTCCTGTCAATGAGTGATGGCACGAGCCCGGCATCGAGCGGACCGGCAGGCAGCCTTTTTGAGGGTCAGGTGGGTGCCTCCTACCTCCTGTCTCTACTTGTGGGCGCGGAACCTCGAGGACTGCCAGCCACGATCATGGATCGCGTGGCCTTCCAAAGAGCCGCCGAAGGGCATCCACTCGACGATGTCATCGTATACGCCCATGACGTTACAGGGAAGACCGCCGTTCTTGAGGTTCAGGTCAAGAAGGGCATCACGTTCGCTCCCGGTGATCCGATCTTCCGGTCGGTCATCGGCCAGATTGCGGAAGTTTCGCACAAGCCGGACTTCCCGACCACCCGTTATGAACTGGGAATCGCTATTTCACGAACATCTCACAATATCGACGGCGCCTATCAAGATGTGCTGACATGGGCCCGGCAGTTGGGCGATGCCGCGACTTTCATTAACCGCATCAAGCGATCTGGCTCGGCTAACGGCAGGATGCGCAGCTTCGTGGATACATTCAGAGTGCATCTTCAGAAAGCAGGCGCCGCCTTCGATGATGTGGCAGTATGGCGGCTTCTGCAAAGGCTGCAGATTCTTGTTTTCGACTTTACGGCTACGGGGTCTGCCTCGGAGGAACTCGCAAAGGAACGCGCTGTCCGCGCGCTTCATCCGGACGATGCATCGCGCGCCGCCGGTCTCTGGGCTGAGCTCACAGAACTGACAATCAAAATCGCCGCGGCGGGTGGCGATCGCACACGCAACGAATTGGTCGCCGATCTGGGACAAAAATCCTTCCGCCTCGCGGGGGATCGTCATAATCTGCTATCTCGAACGGCGCTGGCCGAGGCGTCCCGCAACGCGCTGGCCGACATGCGTGTCAGAGTCGGCGGTGTAACGCTGACGCGGCACGAACGCGTCACGTCGCTTCATAATGCCCTTGATGGTGGCCGTTATGTGGAGATTCGAGGCGACGCCGGGGTGGGCAAATCAGGGGTACTGAAACACTTCGCCGAGCAGACATCCGCCGAGGCGCAGGTGATCGTCCTTAGTCCGGGCCGCATGGTGCCGAAAGGCTGGCTGGCCATGCGGTCCGTCCTCGGATTCGACGGCACCGCCCACGATCTCCTCTCGGGCTTGGCTGCAAGCGGCGGCGCTCTGCTTTTGATAGACAGCCTTGACTTCTACGGCGAAGAAGAGCGCCTCACGGTCATCGACCTCGTACGGGAAGCGGCCAAAGTTGCCGGTATGTCGGTAATCGTCACGGCGCGTCGCGGTTTCGGTATTGCCGAACCAAACTGGCTGCCGGCGGAAGCGCTTGACGAACTCGGGCGCGCGGAACCAGTATTTATTAACGAACTGAGTGATGGGGAGGCCGAAGAGTTACGGCATGCCGCTCCTCAGTTGATAGCGCTGTTAGCTGACAACCATCCGGCCCGCCAAGTGGCCCGCAATTTGTTTCGTCTTTCGCGGCTTGCTAATCGGCCGTCCGGTGCCCCGATGCCGCGCACCGAAGTCGAAATGGCCGAGGAATGGTGGCAATCTGCCGACGGCACGAAAGACGATGGCCATCGCGAACGCGCAAGGGTGCTCGTGGCGCTCGCGGGACAGGCTCTCTCACGCGCCGAACAATTGACCGTCAGTTATCTTCCCGCGGCGGCCGTTGACGCTTTGGTGGCAAGCGAAAGCTTGCTCGACCTGCGAGACGACCGCGTGAATTTTCGCCACGACGTTCTTCGGGAGTGGGCGATGGCCAACCTTCTCTTTTCCAACCCCGCCCTGCTGGAAAGCTTGCCGCTCGACCGGCCCGCACCGGCGGACTTGGCCAGGGGCGTAGAGCTAGCGGCTCGACTGGCAATTGAAGGTACCTCAGACAGCCAAGTTTGGCATTCGTTCCTTGTCGCGCTGAGCAAAGACGGCGTCAATGGATCGTGGCGTCGGGCTGTACTGCTGGCTCTAGTGCGCTCGGAAATCGCCTCAGAGATGTTGGACAAGGCGTCGGATCGTCTGATTGCCGATCAAGGGCGATTGCTGCGCGAGCTTATCCGAATAGTGCTGGCCGTTGAAAGCGACCCGGCCGCGAAGTACTACGCGCCTATGGGCGTCGACCCGCAAATGATACCGGCCAACATCAGTATTCCTAACGGCCCCGCGTGGCTTCGGCTCATACGGTGGCTGCTCGAAAATGCCGCACGTTTGCCCGCGGCGTCAATCCCGGACGTAGTCGCTCTCTATACCAGTTGGTCATTTGCTCTGGGTGGCAAAGATCCCTACACACCGTCCATCGTGCGGCAGCTTCACCAATGGCTTACCGAGATCGTGACCGTGTCTGAGAGCGAAGAGCGGCGCCGACCGTTCAACGGGGAACTCACATCCGAGCAAATTGGCAAACTGGCAGAGGATCTCCAAACGGGCTTCCTTTTGTTCTGCAATCATACGCCGGAGCTTGCCACTGCTTATCTGCAATCGCTGGGAAAGCTCCCATATAGTGATCAGGCCCGGCGCGGAATTCTCAAATTTCGCGGCTCGCTCGCGGAGGCGGCACCCAAGGAGCTAGCGGAGCTTGCGCTCGAGGCGCTGCTGCCGAAAAGAACCGAGGGCGACAAAGACTCCCACGGGCCGTTCCGGGAACCGTTCGGACATTCTGATCTGGATTTCGTTCCGGCATCCCCCGCCCAAGGTCCTTTCCTTGAATTACTTGTTCATGCCCCTGAACACGGCTTGCCACTCATTCGGAAGCTGGTCGATCATGCGATTTCTTTTTACACCGGCGGCCGGGGCTTTGGCACCGACGCTATGACCGTTGCTCTCCCTGACGGAGGCGAGATTGTCTTCCCCTGGAATATCGTACTGGTGGC
>JBAUOG010000919.1:0-2802 GCA_049579625.1 Bryobacteraceae bacterium | reverse complement strand
GCTAAAGGGTTGACATAAAGCAACTTATTGGCATCCACTAAATTTTCTAGTTTTGTGACTGAGAATCTGGCGCCAAAACGTAGCGGCCAAAATGGGGGCTGAAAACGGCTGGGAGCAAGCCTTTGGGGCGGCCGCAGTTGGGTCGCATCGTTACCACAGTGCCGGGGGTATATTTCGAGTCCCAGCTGAGAGGATGCGGTCGTGCGGCCCACTGCCTTTTCGCACGACTACTTTGACGGGACAGCGGAGAACCGAACGAAATGATGGATGCAAGAGAAAAGCAGATACTCACAACCCTGATTCAGATGGATAAACAGTTCGGCAAGGGGTCCGTTCTGATGCTGGGATCGCGGGCATCAGTGCCGGTTTCGGTCATCTCCAGCGGAATTATCTCGATCGACCACATCCTGGGAGTGGGCGGCTTTCCCAGGGGTCGAGTCGTCGAGATCTACGGGCCCGAGGCTTCGGGAAAGACGACCCTCGCGCTGCATGTCATTGCAGAAGCGCAACGGGCCGGAGGGGCGGCCGCGTTTATCGACGCAGAACATGCGCTCGATCCGAAATATGCCAACAGGCTGGGCGTCGACACGGAGCATCTGATCGTCTCGCAACCGGACTTTGGTGAACAGGCACTGGAGATCACGCAGGCATTGGTTGGCTCGAGCACGTTGGACGTGATCGTGGTGGACTCGGTGGCGGCACTCACGCCAAAGGCCGAGATTGAAGGCGAGATGGGCGACAGCCACATGGGACTGCAAGCCCGCATGATGTCACAGGCGCTGCGCAAGCTGACAGCCGCCGTCTCGCGGGCGAACATTTGTTTGATCTTCATTAACCAGATCCGGGAAAAGATCGGAGTGGTCTTCGGTAACCCGGAAACCACGACGGGCGGACGGGCGCTGAAATTCTTTGCGTCGGTTCGGACGGAGGTCCGGCGCATGACGCCCATCAAAGAAGGCGATGCCGTGATCGGAAACCGCACAAAGATCAAGATGGTGAAGAATAAAGTGGCTGCTCCGTTTCGGGAGACCGAAGTCGACATCCTCTACGGAATTGGAATATCGCGCGAAGGCGACCTGCTGGATCTGGCCGTGCAGCAGAGTCTGGTTGAGAAGAGCGGATCCTGGTACAGCTTTAGTGGAGAGCGGATTGGCCAGGGGCGCGAGAACGCCCGCCAAACTCTTATCGAGAGGCCCGATCTCGCGAGAACTCTGGACGAGAAATTGCGAGATGTTCTGGGACTTCCGGCAATCGACTCCTCCCGAATGGCGCCTGCCGGGGCGGTCGCTTCTGCCAAGGCGGCGTCAGCGCTCAGTGCCTGAAAACCTGCGGGCTCTTTTGGCTGCCGCCAGGCGCGAAAGGTAGGATTCAGCCGACAACGCCTCCAGTTCTTTCTGTTCCTCCAGGGTCCAACTGGACAGTTTTCGTTGACGCAACTTCAGGAGAAGTGTCACCTTTCGCTCCGACTCGACCACGATCGCTTGTTGCCGTCGGACCTGCAGTTGAGTTTCATGCCGTTCCTGGTCGAGCAGCGCGGTTCGATTTCGAATGTGACGTTCGAACCCGCTCAAGGCGGACAACTCCTCGCCTGACACAGAGGCAGATCGAGTAATCTGGTCGCGAGCATCGGTCGCCTGGCTCTGCAAGGAGTCCTTCTCATCGTCGATTCGCTGGACTTGCGCCAGTAGGCCCTGGAGGCGGGATTGCTCCAGCTCCGCCTGCTCGCGGCGGAAGTCCAGTACCCGGCTCAGCCGGAACTCAAATCGCTTCATATGCTTCTAGGCACTAAACGCCGCTGAGGAATCAGATTATGGCCGCCGATGAACGCGGATTGTTTCATTCGAAGTTAGGTCCCAGGTCCGATGCTTTCAAGTGCGGTCCTTAACATCCACGGATGCGTCAAGGCATCCGCTTGCTGACGCGCGCGGTTCAGTGGTGGATATTCGTAGCTCCGAAATGTCGCATGCGAATTAGACGGTCACGGCGGCCGCAAGCTGTCCCAGGCCGCGGAGCGTGTCAGCTAGCGGCGCGCTCGCGCCAGCCTCCTGCTTTAGGAATTTGGCGATTTCCTCACGCACGCGAATGGCAGCATCGAGGCGTGGATTCGATCCTGATACATACGCGCCGAGATTGATCAGATCCTCAGAACGTTCCAGGATCGATAAGGCTTCTCGAACACTACGCATCGAATCCCGCTGCTCGGCAGCTGCGATGCGAGTAGCCAGACGGCTGACTGAATTCAGGACGTCGATGGCGGGGTAATGTCCGGCGGCTCCTAAGGCGCGCGATAGCTGGATGTGTCCATCGAGGATTGCCCGCACCGCGTCGCAGATTGGCTCATTGAAGTCGTCGCCCTCCACCAGAACCGTGAAGAATCCGGTGATCGTTCCGTCCTTGAAAGACCCCGCACGCTCAAAGAGCTTAGGAAGCAGAGCGAAAACAGAGGGCGTGTAGCCTTTCTGGCTGGGCGGTTCTCCTGCGGCAAGGCCGATCTCTCGCTGTGCCATGGCGAGCCGGGTAACGGAGTCCATAACCAAAAGCACATCCTTGGCCTGGTCGCGGAAGAATTCCGCTACCGCCAGTGCGACTAAGCTGGCCCGAATTCGCAACGGCGCGGGCCGGTCCGAGGTGGCGACGATCACCACCGATCGAGCCAGTCCTTCAGGAGTCAGTTCCTTCTCCAGGAATTCTCTGACCTCGCGGTTTCGTTCGCCTATCAGTGCAATTACGTTCACATGCGCTGAGCTATGACGCGCCATCGTTCCAAGCAGGGTGCTCTTGCCAACGCCACTTCCGCCAAAG
>JBAUOG010000918.1:0-2499 GCA_049579625.1 Bryobacteraceae bacterium | reverse complement strand
GGCCAGCGTTAAGAATTGCAGTGTCGCCCGGTGAGCTTGGCTGTGCCGTACGACGTTCTGAAGAGCTTCCTGCACAGTTCGGTATAAGCACAGCGTGAGGTTTCTGTCTAGCTGCGCGGGCCACTCTTTGACTGTGACCTCAACATCCACGCCACTGCGCAATTCTACTTCGCGGCAGAACTCCTGCACCGCCGGCAGGAGGCCCAGGTGATCGAGCTTCGAGGGGTGCAGGCCGTGAGCGATGGCATGCACATCAGAGGCAACCTCCGCTGCCTTTTCCGACAACTCTCCCAACACTTCCTTCGCCGCAGGGTCTTCAAGTCTTGCTTGAGTCTGATCAAGCTCAATGGAGAATAGGGCTAGGCGCTGGCCCAGGTCGTCGTGCAATCCACGCGCAATCCGCGAACGCTCCTCTTCCTGAGCCCTCATCAAATTCCGACTCAGTTGGACCAGTTCTTTCCGGATCACTGCCAACTTTCGACGTTCCAGGAATAGCAATACCAAAAAAGCACTTTGAATCGCCATTCCACCCGCGACCAGAAGGATGGCCGTCTTATGTTCTTCCCATTCGCCGGGATGCCGGAACAAGACGGCACTGGCGGCGGGAATTCGCTCCTCTGGAATCTTCCATTTCCGGAGCTGCCGCCAGTCGAGCCGAGTTTGACTGGCACTGCTGATCACCGACGGAAGGTGTGCTCCTGGCCCCTCATACAGAATTCTCTTGCCTAAAAGGGCGGCATCATGCCCTCCCACTCGGTGGTCCAAGAGATTGCCCCCGACGATGCCTGTGCCCATGTAGGTGCCGTAGGCACCAAAGATTGGAGCATTGGTTTTAGGGGCGAGCGCCGCGATTGCATCGCGGGGCACAAAGCGGCGGCCGGTGGGATCCCGAGTTATCGTCGTGCAGAGCACAGTCGAGGCCTTAGGAAGAGAGGAGAGTCTTCGCTCCAAATCCTCGAACGGCAAACCGTTCAGGTCAATCAGGTCAATATTCGGACGCAGGCGGCGGACTATCGCCATCATCTGTTCACCTGCCTTGAGATCCCGTTGTGCGCTGCCGGACAGCACCGCGACATGCCGGGTGGCCGGCAGGAGGCTCAGCGCCAAGTTCGCGGTGCCTTCAAAATCGGCTTGGATTATCTCGCCCACGACATCGGCGGGTAAAGCCGTTTGCTTCAGATCGTCCGGATCGAGACCCATGAAACTCAGTGGAACGCCGGACCAAAGCTTGTCGCGATGCACCAGCATCAACTGAAGGGCGGGCAAGGACACACAGATAATCAAATCCATGGATACACCGCTGTACTTTGCTTGTAGCCAGCGAAGCACTTCAGTGCGGTAATCGGGTTGTTCAAAACGATTGAGATCGAGGAATTCGGTGAACAGGGAAATTGCGGCGGGATCGTCCTTATTAAACTCAGTCCGCAGTGCCTCCAGCGCGGAAGCAACAGCCGGCAGATTAGGCTCGTCCGAGACCAAGACCAATACGTTTTTATGAGGACGCGGCGCCCCCCATAAGGGCACGGAACCGAGCAGCAGAAGAATCAAGCAGACACGCCTGACCATGCTCCCATCCTATGCTACTGGTGATTCTTTCTGTATTCTGAAGGGCGACTAGATCTACATTCAGCAGAGCTCCAGAAGGGTAATTTGCTTCAGCATCACTTCATCTGTTACTTATGACAGTAGGCGAGGCTGCCTGCGCGTGATCTGCTGAATACGTGGGAAGCGATCTGGTTCGGGTCGTGATCGCGGACGATCATGCGGGCGCGCTGTTTGCCTTTTCTCAAATTATAACCGGTGAATTCGATGTTGTCGGCAAGGCGATCAATGGCCGGGAGGCCGTTTTGATTGCCGGTAAGCTGAAGCCCGATGTCGTGGTTCTCGATATCGAGATGCCTGTTATGAATGGGCTGGACGCCGCACGAAAACTAATCCTGGAGAGATCCAACGCTCGCATTATTTTCCTGACTGTGCATGCCGACGTCGATTACGTTCAAGCTGCGCTTATACTGGGGGCCGCCGGCTATGTGCTAAAGTCGCGCGCTGCGCTGGACCTCACTAAGGCCATTCGGATGGCCATGCTTGGGAGGCAATTCATTTCTCCCGGAGCAGGGCCTCAGTAATTCAGTAAGTTACCCGCCACGAGTAAGGCTGCGTCAATTGGCGCAGGCGCCCGCCACTTCGCGCGGCCGTGGCCTCATCTAGCCCAGCCTGCCGGAATAGGCAGCGCAATGCTTTGTAATCGTAGTCTCTAAGTCGAGTGTTTCTCAGACATAGCACCAAGCCTTCCAAGGGAAGATCGCGTGCTCGAGGATGCTCCGCAAGGCGACACACTAATTCATCTGTTACTTCTGACAGTTATGAGCGAGCGAAGAACGGCGTTACCATTGCGACAACCAAGAGTTTTACAGAGTCTCAGAGCAGCCGGTATTAGCGGCATCTAATAGTCGGCCTCTGATAATACGACCGCGCTGGTGTGGGCGGTTCGCACTAAAG
>JBAUOG010000917.1:0-3494 GCA_049579625.1 Bryobacteraceae bacterium | reverse complement strand
GACCAACTCCGTCTGATCCGCCGCTGCACATATGCGGGCCGGCCCTTTGGCGACCAGCAGTTTCTCGATCACTTCGAGGATCAGTTCAACCGAAAATGTCGCCGTTGGGGCTTCGAGCAACTGTGTGCCGGCACCCCGGCGGAAGACGTGAAAAGAGTGGCTTCCCTGGACTTGGCCTGATAGTGGCCTGATAGGGACAGATGGGATGGGCGGGCTGGCGTCCTCCAGCGGCGGATAGAATGGGGTCAGCGTCACATTTTGTGTGAGAGTCCTCAGTCGAATCCGGCGATAGACTGACGCAACGACGGCGCCGATCCGGGCCATCTCCATTCCTCTAAACATCGCCACGATACCACGCCGTAGCAGAAGTTCCCGGGCGGGGCTCAGCCCTTGCAACTGTCGCTAGGGGAAAGAGCAAAGTTAACGATAATCCTCGTGATCACGTAGGCCGGCTCTGCGTTGGCTGAGGTGGACAGCCTGACACGACCGGTTCGCATTTGTTAACTCCTTTTCTACCGGCCACATCCAAACCACCGGGTTTTGCCACCGGTGGGCCAGTCTTTTCGTTTCAACGTGTTAGCCGCCTCACCCACGCCCAAAACCAGCGAACACAACAGGCCGGTCTGCTGGGTTCGAAAAATCGCCTCTTCTCGGCCAATTCGGGCGCGCCCACCCACCGCGAACGCGCGTGCCGGGCCTCGAGGGCCGTCCCTCAATCGGATGACGAGAAGAATCCGGTCCGTTTCATACTACCGCTGTGATGGCACCCCTCGGCAGCAGCTGCGGTCGGAGCAGCGCACTATAACAAAAAACGGGCGGCCATACCTTGACAGCCTTTCTCAATAATGAGAACATCCAGGAGGGTCAGTGCCGCGCGTTAGCGTCTTCTATTTCCAAGAAGACGAATGCACCGTACCGCTGATCCGTTGGTTTGATTGCATTCCGGACAAGGCTCAGCAGAAGTGTCTGGCACGTCTTCAGCGGCTTGAGGAGTTGGGTCACGAGTTGCGCCGCCCGGAAGCAGATTACCTTCGGGATGGCATTTACGAACTGAGGGCGAGTTACCTGGGGGTGCACTATCGGATGCTGTACTTCTTTTATGGCAGGGCAGCGGTCGTAGTCTCCCACGGACTCGTGAAAGTGCGGACGGTGCCACCCCGCGAGATCGATCTTGCGGCGAAGAGAAGTAAGACGTTCGAAGCAAACCCCACTAAGCACGGATTTCATGGGAGTTAGACCGATGGCCAAGGCACTTAAGAAGAGAACGTTCCAATCCGGCGCACTGCAGTACACCTACGACCGTTACATTGGCAAGGACTCCGAACGCATCCAGCAATACGAAGAAGAAGTGGTCAACGCCGAGATCGCCCAGAAGGTTCACGACCTTCGGACGAAAGCCGGCCTATCGCAGCGCGAGCTTGCCAAACGTGTCGGCACCAGCGCCTCGGCTATCTGCCGGTTGGAAGATGCCGACTACCAGGGGCATTCCCTCTACATGCTCAAGCGCATCGCGCAGGCGCTCGACCAGCGCGTAGAGATCAGGTTTGTTCCGATCCGGCGCAAACACCTTCAATCGACATAAGGTCGCGACGAGGTTCAGATTACTTTCCCGCCACCCACTGGCTGAGGTGGAACCCGCGCCACTTCGTTATCGCCGTCGGCCAGTGACAAGTGGCCGAGGTGGACGGCCGAGGTGGACGGCCGAGGTGGCCGAGGTGGCCGAGGTGGACAGCCTGACACGACCGCTTCGCTTTTGCTAACTCCTTCTCTACCAGTTACATCCAAATCGAATGGTCTTGCGGCTGTTCGGCTCTTGTTTTGTTATCAACGCTTTAGCAGCCTCACTCAACGCCCAAACAAGCGAGCACCGCAGACGGGTCTGCGGTGTTTGGAGATTATTCGCTGCGGCGCCAAGCTGTCTGCACAATGTCCCCCAAGGCGAGGGTTCCAAGAAGCCGCAAAAAATGGGGCTCACGGCCCACTCCGCACATCCAGCCTGTCACGCCATGGTCAGCGGGCCTTTTTCTTAGGATGTTCGCGGCCGGCAGTCTCGCTCAAAGCTTGCGCCAGAAGAGTCTTTATGACAGCCTGACGGCTTACGTTGAGGCGCGCTGCCCGCCCGTCGAGCTCCCGCAACATCCCTTGCGTCAAGTCGATGTTAACGCGCCGAACGGGGCGGACAACCGTGAACTTGTTTGTGAAGAATGCTGAGACATCTTCTCCCCGAGAAGCCATCTCCGCGATTTCGTCGGCGGTCTTAACTGGCCTAAGCATTTTCGGCATAGCTCTGTTCTTCCTGTTCAGTACACTTCCATGCGGTAATCAAATGGTAGAACTCGCCTTCGGAATCAGTCCTGATTTCGAAAACCACGGAGCAAAGACGGCCGGCGCACCAACCAATTGCTCGGAACTGCTCCGGGTCGTCGCTCTTTTGGTCGACGATATATACCTGGTCGAAGATCTCTTGTGCCTCATCCAGGCTCACTCCGTGCTTCCGCTTGACCTCGCGACTCTTCTCGCGGTCGAATTTGAAGCGCATACAGTATATAACTGTTATATCATTGGGGGACTTTCGCACGGAGCGATATGAAGACCGATAGATGGCCGAAGTGGGGCCGATGTGGACAGCCGGGACGGCCGAAGCGGCCGAGGTCGGCCGAAGTGGCCGAGGTGGACTGGCCGGACTGGCCGAGGTTGGCCGAGGTTGGCCGGCCGAGGTGGACAGCCTGAGTCGAGCAGCTCGCTTTTTCCCAACTCTCTTCCTGTCAGATACATGCAAACTGCCAGGTTTTGCGCGGCGTCCGCTCATCGTTTGCTTTCACTGCGCTAGCGACCGTGCTCATCCCCGAAACTAGCCAACACCGCATACGCCCGTGCGTACTCCGTGAGAATATCGTCCCCCGCCAGGCACTGGATCAGCAGTATGCCTCGCAACGCTCGCTGCGTCCAACCCAGTTTCACGTACCACGTCACGCAACGTGGAACCGACCGCAAAGCCGTGTTCTTCACGTCGGCGGATCGCCGCACTTACCTTCACCTGGCGCACCAGAATTTGGCCGACGCCGGCGTGACCGCTCTCGGCTTCTGTCTGATGACCAATCACGTGCACTGGCTAGTCCGCCCGCAACGTGACGACTCACTCGCGATCTTCTTTCAGCGGCTCCACGGCCGCTACGCGCAATACATCAATATCCGGCGTCAGCGAAGCGGCCACCTCTGGCAGAATCGCTTCTATTCCTGCCCTGTCTCAGACCGTGCTCTCTGGCGTGTGATGCGCTACGTGGAAACCAATCCCGTACGCGCCTGCATGGTGCCCAACGCGTGCGCCTATCGATGGTCCAGCGCACCGGCGCACCTGAGCGGCGCCGACCCCAGCGGCCTGCTCGACCTCGGATTCTTTGAGGCGAAGGGCGGAACCCAACGCTGGCAGGAACTCCTTGCTGAGGATGAAACGGCCGACCAACTCCGTCTGATCCGCCGCTGCACATATGCGG
>JBAUOG010000916.1:0-8094 GCA_049579625.1 Bryobacteraceae bacterium | reverse complement strand
CCAGCCGAAGATCTCCAGGCCTTCCAGTGTGGCGTGACGGCCGAGAAGCTCCAGGTACTCAGTCCGGTCCTGGTCCGAGAAGAAAACCGCTGGGCGGTAATTCCCGCGTGCGGTGATGTGAAATGCGATGTCACTTTCGACGAGGCGAGCTTGGCGTGCCACGTGACGTTAGTACCGGATTGAACCGAGAGCTCTCAGACAAAACGCCCGTCCGTCCCCAATAGAATAGAATGGGGTCAGCCGCACATTTCCTCTGATAGCCCCCAGCATCATCCGGTTCTAAGACTGCGAACCCGCAAACGCAGCCCGACGACACGTCGAAAAGGCGGAAAAGCATGAGGCCGAGAGGGTCAGCCTGACAAAAGATCGCGCCATGGCGGTTGGGCGCCATCGCCAACCAAATTGCTGTAAACTCGCTTAGCGGACCAGGAGGCAAGCGAAATGGCAACTGCAAAACCTTCAACCGGAGGGATCTCCGTCAAACCAGCCGTAGATCCAACTACAGGTTTCGTGACGGTGAACGTGTTCGATGGCACCCGACAGGCGATGCCCAAGGGGACCCAAATCCTTCTAACGGTTCACGATGGCGCTCAAAACCAATTGTTCCGGGACTTCGTCGGCGGACCTAGCATCAAGCTGGAACTGCCGATCCATAACAATTTCGCGGACGAATACTCGATTGTCGCCTTCGCCGACCGATATGAACAAGCGGGTTTTCAGCCGGTCGCGATCGGCCCGAATGTCCCAGGCCAGCTCGATCTGATGCTGCTGCCGAAGAACGGTGACTTTCGCTTTGCCCAAGCTCGATGGACTGACATCCTGGCGCTGAAACCGTTGCTCGGGCAAATATTCGCGGCAAGCCTGACGGGCAATGCTGGCGACGCATACGCACAGCTGATGGAAGAACATCCCGATCGCCTCGCTTGTCTCTTGAACATCACGACAGCGATGCAGCAGATTTCACTGCCGCAAAATTCGCCGTTGGATTATTTCAAGACCTTCGACCTGGCCGCCCTGGCACCGGACCGGATTTTCGGCTACGCGGACGCGAAGTTGGTCGACCAGGTCCAGCTGGCCGCGCAGCAGGGAGAGTTTGACACCCAGCCGGCGATCGACCTCACGCTGCACGGGGACGCCACGAGTAGTTTCAAACAGAATCAGTTCGGCGAAGCGAACGTGCAACTAACATTTCATGAGAAGAACCGAAAAACGATCGACGGCGTCGACTGTGTGTATGTGGAACCCGATATCGATTACTTCAAGGATCCCGGGGCTCATCTTCTGCTGGAGGTCATTCCGAATGGGCTGACCGGCAATGTGACTAACCCCCGAGTGGTCTACGTCCTGCGCTGGATTGCGGGAAGGCATGCGGGAGTACCCAGCTTCGATCCCCTTTATACGATCGAGTAGGCGCCTCCATGACAGCCCGAACTGGCACGAGGTTGTGGAAGCTCGCGGGTAAGGCCCCGTTCGTCCTCCATTGAGCCGGGCGTCCAGGTGCTCGCGAAGGGCCGATTGTGACGGTGGTTCACGATCACTTTCAGTTCTGCGGGTCCCTTCCAATAGGCAACCAAGGTATGGGTGCCAATGGGCGCTTTCCATTCAAAGTAGGCAATCAGGGACTTGTCTTGGAGAAAGACAAAACGTGACCGAGTTTCGTCGAAGACAAACTTATCCCCAGACACTCTGCCTGACGGCCCGGCGAGCGACTTCACTAATTGGAACGTTTGCGCACCCACCACCACACAAAGGAAAAGGGCGCAGGACGACGCACGAAGTAGCCTTCGAAAAAGTTGCATGTGAGTAAAAGAGATAGCACATGCCCGGGTTTGCGGCAACGGGAAGAACAGGGACCGGGGAAACGGAGACCAGTACCGCGAACGAATCGGGGCTGTCCCTCGCGTCTCTCATGCGCCGCCCATGTGATAGAACGCAGGCATGGATCGCAGATCGTTTCTTGCTGGTTCAGTCGTGGGCCTGGCGGCCGCGGCTCAGGCTTCGGGCAAAACAGCCGCGGCGCAAAGCGCCGGCTCTCGATTACACAACATCCAGCATCCACTGGCGATAACCATGTGGGACTTTTCGTGGCTGGAGCGGCGCTGGCCCGGGGCGGGGTACGAAGACTGGGACCTGGCGCTGGACGGGCTCGCTCTGCGGGGCTACGACGCCGTTCGCATTGACGCCTATCCGCACCTGGTTGCGTCGAATCCGAACGCAACCTGGGAACTGATCCCGTGCTGGGACACGCAGGATTGGGGAAGCCCGGCCAAAAACAAAGTGCAAGTCCAGCCGGCCCTCAACCAGTTCATTCGCAAGTGCGGGGACCGAAAGCTGCGCGTCGGCTTATCGACTTGGTTCCGGCATGATCCCGATCAGACATTGATGCGCATACAAAGCCCGGAAGATCTCGGCAGAATCTGGAAGGTGACGCTCGATTCGATCGCTCGGGACGGCCTGCTCCCCAACATCCTGTATGTTGATCTTTGCAATGAGTGGCCGCTGGACGTGTGGGCGCCCTTCCTGCCCAAGGGATTTAAGCGCACGTCGGCCGAGAACACGGAGTATATGAAGCGCGCCATTCAGGTGGTGCGCAGCGCCTACCCCGATCTCGACTACACCTTTTCGCAAACCAGTGAGTTCGACGAGTGGAAGCAGCAGGACGTCAGCATGTTCGACTTCATGGAGCCGCATATCTGGATGGCGCAGGCCGACGGATACTACGATGCGGTTGGCTACCATTACGAGCGATTCGATCCCCAGGGCTACAAAAACCTGGTGGATAATGCCAAGCGCGTTTACCTGGAGAAGCGTGATCACTGGGATCGCAAATTAGTTGAGCGCATCGAGATGTGCGCCGACTGGTCGCGCGCTTCCGGCAAGCCGCTGATCACCACCGAATGTTGGAGTCTGGTTGATTACAAAGACTGGCCCTTACTGGAGTGGGACTGGCCCAAGCAGCTCTGTGAATTAGGTGTCCGTACGGCGGCTGGGACGGGGCGTTGGGTTGCGATCGCCACCAGCAACTTCACCGGACCGCAGTTCGCTGGCATGTGGCGGGATGTGGAGTGGCATCGCAAGATGACGAACATCATCCACTCCGCATCCTTCGTAGGGTAGTCCCACGGACTGCAATCGACGCCCCGTCGATTCTCCTCGTATTCGCCACGTTTCGCCGATCACCAGTCTCGCGCCGAAATCTACCGAACAGAATCAGTCGCTTGGGCCTCATCAAGCCTGGAGGACGACTCAGGCTGTTTAATCCTGTTAGCGGAATAGGGATCCAGCTGGCCTACGTGCCGCTCGCTGAAATTGGCTTCGTATTTTCAGACACAACTTAAAGCCCATCGGGGACGCCGCGGGCTGGAGTTTCGCTCACTCTCCGTGTCCGCCGAGCGCCGCCTGGGCGTCAGCCCGCCGTGCTCGGGGTAGCCGCGTCCCCAACGCGACAAGGCCCTCGGGTGTTCTGAGAGGAGTTGTTGAAAGGATCGACAAAATGCAATAAGTCATTTGGGGTCAATAATTTGAGTTCGAATGCATACAGGCAGCTGAGGATGCGCGACCGTCAAAGGAGTGCTCAGAGATTCGCGGCCCATTTCGTAGAACAGTTGTCGAGCAGTTAAGGTCGTTGTCTCAAGCCGGGAAATGGCTTCTTCCGAAAAAGTGGCGCGGGCCGCCAGGCCTGCCGAGCTGAGAATAGGATAGAATCGTCTCGGCTCTTCATGGGCGGGAGTGAACGGACCCCGGTCATTACATTCGTTTTTTTCAGCCATTCAGCCATCGCTTCCGACCTCTATCGGCCGTCTGTCAGAGTCCGTAACTTCGTTTCGCAAAACGAAACTCATCGGCCGCGAACCGCTGGTGGATGAGTGAGCTGGGTGGGCCAAAGTGCACCTAACCTACTTGTATTCAGCACATTGAGTTCGTCTGCACAGTTGTGGGCGGGATGCCGACCTTCGTTTCGCAAAAATACGTACTAGCAGACATTCTTCTAGACAAGTGTCAAATCTTGTACTAGAGTGTCTTCTAGACGAGATGGCAAACAATACAGCTGGCGACAAAGGCATCGAGCTGCTCCAGGGCACCCTCGACATGCTGATTCTGCGAACTCTCCAGTGGGGACCGCAGCATGGGCACGGTGTCGGTCAGGCGATCCGGCAGAGTTCGGCAGATCTGCTCCTCATCGAGCGCGGATCCTTATATCCCGCACTGCACCGCCTGGAGGCGAAGGGCCTGATCGCATCGGAATGGAAGGCTTCGGATCTCAACCGGCGAGCGAAATACTACATGCTCACCCAGGCCGGCCGCGAGCAACTGGTGGCGGAACAGTCGAAGTGGAAACTTCTGGTGAAGGCGATCACGCGGGTTATGAAGCCGGCGTGAGGAAGGGGTCATGATGCGGTGGGACTTTTGGCGGCGGAAACAACGCGACACCGATCTCGAGGATGAGATTGCCCACGACCTGGCTCTGGACGCGGAAGAGCGAATTCGCTCCGGCGCGTCGCCACGGGAATCCGAATGGGCGAGCCGCCGTGATTTCGGCAATGTGTCAATGCTGAAGGAGGGCCTTCGCGAGATGTGGGGCTGGACCTCGCTCGACCGGCTCGACCGGGATCTTCGCTATGGATGGCGCAGCTTGCGCAAAAGCCCGCTGTTCGCCATCATGGCCGTGCTCTCGCTCTCACTCGGCATCGGCGCGAACGCGTCGATATTCAGTGCGATCAACACCATTCTGTTCCGGCCTTTGCCGGTGGAGCGGCCCTCGGAACTGATCTCTCTGAATGAGAGGGTGGGCGGTACAGCACTGCCTCTGGTCTCGTACCCGGACTACAAAGACTTTCGCGATCGCAATTCCGTGCTTTCGGGAATGGCCGGTATCGGCTTTGTTGCGGCCAGCGTCGGCCAAAAGGGAAACACCCAGCGGATGTGGGGCTATACGGTGACCGGGAATTACTTCGAGTTATTGGGGGTCAAGCAGCCGTGTGCCGGCCGCCTGCTGCAGGCCGAGGATGACAAAGTTCGCGGCGGTCATCCGGTGACGGTTCTGAGTTATGCGGGTTGGCAGGCGCGGTTTGGCGGAGACCCCCATATCGTTGGCGAGAAAGTCCTGGTCAACGGACGCGAGTTCACCGTTGTAGGAATTGCTCCCAAGGGATTTTTCGGCACGGAGCTCATCATCGCTCCGGAGCTTTTCTTCCCCATGGCAATGCAAAATGACTTGGACGGCGGCACCGGTAATCTCGAGCGCCGGTCCGTCCGCGGCAACTTCGCGGTGGGCCGTTTGAAGCCAGGCATCACGATGGCGCAGGCTGAGTTCGCACTCAACGCCATCGGACGGCAATTGGCGCAGGCGTATCCGCAAGACGACGGCGGTATGGAAGTGAAGCTCACTCCTCCTGGGCTGGCGGGAGCGTTCATGCGAAATCCCATCATCGGATTCGTCGCCGCACTGTTCGGCGTATCCTGTCTGGTTTTACTGGTCGCGTGCACGAACCTGGCCAGCATGTTGTTGGCACGCGCCGGCGACAAACGCAAGGAGACCGCGATCCGGCTTGCCCTCGGCGCGGGACGAGGGGTGCTGGTACGGCAGATGCTGACCGAGAATCTGATGGTCGCCCTGATGGGAGGCGCGGGTGGTGCGTTTTTGGCGGTATGGGTCACCGGCGCGCTGTCTGCATGGCATCCTCCGGTTGACATCCCGCTGGTTGTGAGCGTTCCCGTCGATTTCCGCGTGTTCCTTTTTGCCCTGGCAGTCTCTACCGTTGCGGCGCTGGTATTCGGACTGCTACCCGCTTTACAGGCGACCAAAACGGACCTGGTCCCCTCATTGAAAAATGAAGCCGCCGCAACGCGATTCCGCTCCTGGCACTTGCGCGATTACACGGTGGCCGCGCAGGTATGCCTTTCGGTGTTGCTGCTGTTTTGTTCAGTGCTGGTGGTGAGGGGTTTGCAACGGTCGCTGGACGCGCCGGTCGGCTTCCAACCCCATGGTCTGGCAGCGGCCTCCTTCGATCTGAACACGCAAGGCTACGACGAACCGCGTGGGCGCGAGTTCCAGAAGCGCGTGCTGGAGAAGGTGCGCCAACTGCCGGGAGTTGAATCCGCCGCGCTTGTGAACAGCATCCCGTTAACCATGGGTGTTGGGTGGATTCCAGTCTATGTCGAAGGCAAACCCGTTCCCAAGAAAGCCTCCGATGTTCCCAACTCTTACTTCTTTACGGCAAGCACCGACTATTTCCGGACCATGCACACGCATTTGATTTCTGGCCGCGATTTCGATCCCAGTGATAAACAGGGCAGCCGGCGGGTGGCGATTGTCAATCGCTCATTTGCGGCGAAACTACTGGACGGCAACCCGCTAGGACGCCGTTTCACAACTTCGGCAACGAAGGAACCCATCGAGATTGTAGGCGTGGTGGAAGACGGCAAATACTATTTTCTGAATGAGGGCCAAGCAGAGGCATTCTGGACTCCGCTGGATATCTCATATACCCCCAACGTGTCTTTGGTGGTTCGCACGCCAATGAATCCTCCCGAGTCCGTGCTGCCGTCCGTCCGCCGCACGGTGCGGGACATCGATCCGTCCATCGCGCTATTCGCCACCGGCAGTATGCAGGATCAACTAGCGTGGACGTTCTTTGCTCCGCGCACCGCCGCCTTCACCCTCAGTGTGTTTGGGATGCTGGCGTTGGTGCTCGCCGCCACTGGGGTTTACGGCGTGATGGCCTACGCGGTTTCGCGGCGAACCCACGAAATCGGCATCCGCATGGCGATCGGCGCCACCCAGGGGCAGGTATTGGCCTCCGTTGTCCGCAGCGCCGTCGCGTTGATCGGCACAGGCCTGGTTCTGGGCCTTGGCATGGCTTTGCTCGCCGGGCGATTCCTGGAGCGAATCCTGTATGGCGTGAAGCCCAGCGATCCGATGAGCTTCGCGATTGTCTTCGCGCTGATGTTTGCTATCGGGAGTGCCGCGACCTTCCTGCCCGCCCGTCGAGCCATCCGGATCGATCCCATGCGGACCTTGCGGCAGGAATAGCGGCCCGGGCGCCAGGGCTAGGTTAGTAAGTTAAACGTCGTTGACCGAAAGACTCGAGCTGGCGCGCGCTTGTGCGGCAGTACATTTGGTGCGACAAGCTTTAAGAAAAGTGGTCTCCGCCGGAACAAGTAGATGCATACTGTACTGCGCAGGCAGTGTCCTCTGCCGCGAGAGGCGGGTTCCCATGCTCTTTCTGTTTACAAAACATTGGGCCACACGCATTAGCGGGACCATAATCAGGGTCCTCGTGTGCGCCATCGTAGTTACTCTATCGACCTTTCCTGCCAGCGCTCAAACCGACCCGGGTACGGCGCCGTCAGGCCCAATCCAATACGTCAGTAACTCGCAATTCAACCAGATGATCCAGTCCGGAGAGTTGAAGCGGTCCGGACCGCTGGTCAGAGCGGAGCAGGATCTGCAGCGGTTCCTTCGCGATCTCGAGAACCAGGTGGTGGTGGACGAGTTCATTCGCAGGAACCCGAATCTGAAGGGTTTCGCTGAACTGGTCGCAATGACTCCAAGCGATCCGAACGTGTTTCACACCCGTGATGGGAACTACCGAGCCGAGGTTCCAAATACGCTCGGTATCAGCCGGACCATCGAAACTATGGGCCAGGACACAAAACTGTCGATTTTGGCGAGTTCGATTCGAGCCGCCACCGATCCGGCGCGGCAGTTGGCGCTTTATCGCTCGCTCTACTCACAGTACACCGCTGTTTTCAACCAGTTTTGCGCGGCCGCAATCAATCCCAACCCCGCTGCCTTTGAACCGCCGGACCCCTGTTTGAAGCTGACAAGTCCAAACGCGCTCACCGACCCGGCGACCTTGGAGAATTCATCCATGGAGGGGATTCAAAGCGCGCTCGCGTCGGTCGGCTCCCTGGCGCTCAATGTCCTCAAGGTCGTGCCGATTCCAAGCTCGGTATTGAACTGCCTCGGCGTGCCGGATGGCGCAAGTTCGGTCGCCGATAACAGACTCTTTGGCGACCAGACCAATAGTTTCGGATGCGGGACACCCTCGGCGGCCGGGATCTTGAAAAACTTCAACTGGGTGAACAAGA
>JBAUOG010000915.1:0-1773 GCA_049579625.1 Bryobacteraceae bacterium | reverse complement strand
GGATACGTTGTGCCAGAAGTCGGGTTACCCTGGGCGGAATGGATAAAGACATGAATAAAGTGACTCGGAAGGAAGTTTTGGAGAAATTGCGGCGGCGGTATAAAAGCGCTGGCGCGGAGCACAAGGGCAAGCTGCTGGACCAGGCCGTGCAGTTGCTGGGCTACCACCGCAAGTCGGCGATTCGCACTTTGCGCGCGGCGGCGGTGGGGCCGCATCCCCTGGTGGTCACGGGGCGGCCGGTGAAGTATGAGCCGAGCCTGCTGGTACCTTGGCTGCGGCCGATCTGGCAGGCGACCGACTACGCGTGTGGGCGGCGCTTGGTGGCGATGCTGCCGGAGTGGATTCCGGCCTACGAGCAGCATGAGCGGCGGATTCCCGGGGAGGTGCGGGACAAGCTCTTGCTGGCCAGCGGGCGGACGCTGGACCGGTTGCTGGAGCCCTTGCGGGTTGCCGGGACGGGCCGGTGCCTGACGCGGCCTGGGACCCTGTTGCGCCAGCAGATACCGATTCGAGGCAGTGTGTGGGAAGAGAACAAGGCGGGATGGCTGGAAGTCGATACGGTGGCGCTGTGCGGAGGGAGCGTGGCCGGGGAGTTTGTCTGGATGGTTGATGGGGTGGATTACGCGACGACCTGGGTGGAGCTGCGGGCGATGTGGGGCCGGGGCCAGGCCGGGACGCTGGTGGCGCTGCAGGATATGGAAGCGAGTTTACCCTTTAGTTTATTGGGCCTGGACAGTGATAACGGAGGCGAGTTCCTCAACCACCACGTGCTCAAGTGGCTGCAGAAGCGGCCGCAGCCGGTGTTCATGACCCGCAGTCGGCCGTTCAAGAAAGATGATAATGCGCACGTGGAGCAGAAGAACTGGACCCATGTGCGGCAGTGCTTCGGCTATGAGCGGCACGACAATCCGGATTTGGTCGAGCCGATGAACGCGCTGGCCAAGGGAGCTTATGGGCAGTTACAGAACTACTTCAGCGCCAGCCTGAAGCTGGATCACACGGTTCGCGAAAATGGGAAGGTGCGGCGCATTTATGGCCCGGCCCAAACGCCGCTGGCGCGGGTGCTGGCCAGCGCGGAGGTGAGCGAGGCCACTAAAGCACGGCTGCGCCAAGACAAGGCGCGGCTCAATCCCTTTGTCTTGAGAAAAGCCGTGACCCAGAGCCTCAAGGCAATCGCGGCCATGCGCCGACGCGCCGCATGAAAGCCGACCGGCTCAATCCAGGGTCCAAGGAGCGGGTCGCGCCCCAGGTCATTGTGAACAACTCCGTCAATCAACCTCCCCCCAGACCCCCCTCTGCGGGAGCCCTTCCACGTTCGACCGCAGGGGGGGCGCGTGCTGGAAGGCACGCAGCCCGCCCCCCTGCTGGTTTTAGCTCGCTTCGGAACCAACAAACAGTTAACCAAAAACAAGAGCCGGAGGGTAACACCCTTTTGGCACAACGATACCCGCTCTCGGGTAACAGTTACTTTTGGCGCACGGCGCATCGAGCGTAAAGTGGCGCGCAGCCAGGTAGATTAATCGACGTCCAGCTTCAACCACGCTGGCCCGCCGCTTGGCCGCCAGGAGTAGTTCGGGGCCTTGCCGGTGCGCCAGTGCGGCGGGCAACTGCCATACACGCGCTGAATCATCAGGGGGCTACTGTGGCCGATTTCGAAAGCGATCTGGCTGTCGTCAGTACCCTGGCTGCGCCTTACCCAAACATAAAGAGCTCGCAGGCCGTGGCTGGTCATGTGCTTCTTTATCTTGTGGTCGGCCCAAAGCCGATTGAGGG
>JBAUOG010000914.1:0-5666 GCA_049579625.1 Bryobacteraceae bacterium | reverse complement strand
GGTAGCACCAGGCTTTTTCAGTCTGTTGCGCATTCCCTTACTCGAAGGGCGTGATTTCACTAATCACGATGAAGCCGGCAGCGCGCCAGTGATGATTGTTAACGAGACCTTTGCGCGACGTTTCTTCGCGGGCCAGAACCCGGTTGGCCGCAAGGTCCACGGTTTTGGAAAGTGGTTCACCATTGTAGGGCTGGTCAAAGTCAGCAAGTATTACACCCTAATCGAATCCCCACGGCCCTTCTTCTTTGTGCCATTCCGTCAACTCCCGCCGCCCAAGGACATTGCGTTCTATATTCGTACCGTCGGCGACGCCGCTGCCGCGCTACCGGCACTACGCCGCGAAGCACTGGCCCTCGACCCCAACGCGGGAACGTTCGATTCTATGCCGCTGTTGGAGTTCATCGGAGCGCCTCTGTTTCCTCAGCGCTTTGCGGCCAGTCTGTTAAGCGCTCTCGGCGTCATGTCGCTTTTGCTTGCGGCCGTTGGCCTGTATAGCGTCATGGCATACGTCGTCAGCCAGCGCACCCACGAGATCGGTATTCGTCTGGCCGTGGGCGCGCGGCCCCGCGACGTGCTTCTGATGGTGATTTGGAAGGGCATCGTCCTGGTTGGAACGGGCCTGCTGGCCGGTATCGCCGCGGCACTGGTTCTGAGCCGCCTGGTCTCGGGCATGCTCGTGAACGTGAGTACCAACGATCCGATGATCTTCATCGCCGCATCGCTATTCCTGTTATTAGTGGCACTACTGGCCAGCTATCTGCCCGCCCGTCGGGCCGGCAAGGTGGACCCGCTGGTCGCCTTACGGCATCAGTAACGTTGCCTCAAAGGCATGAGCACGAAGCCACGTTGACGTTTAGGTTGAAAAGGCTTTGAGGGTACCTGTCAGTTGAGACAGGTACCTGCTGAAAGCTCTGCTTAGAGCGCTGGAGCCCAGCCGTCACCTGGGTTGTATTCCGCCAGCGACGCAGCCGCTTCGACGGTCTTCTCGCCCAAATCTTTCTGATAGACGACACCATCTTTCGAGACGATAAACGTCATGATTCCCGAATTGCGGTATTCCGCCGGATAGGCGACGATGCCGAAGCCGCCGGTTAGGTTTCCATTCACCAGATAATCCTTCGCGCCGCCCTTCGCTTTGTCACCCTGTTTGGTCAAGATGCGATAGAAGTAGCCGTTGAAGGGCTGCGGCTTTTCGCCGGAACTGGTGTAACCGGCTGCTTTTGCGAAGTCGCCGAGTTTGCCTAGCGGGCTTTCGGGTTGCCCCGAAGGAACATTCCAATACAGACCGTTTTGTTTGCCCGGATCACTGCCTAACTGCTGAGCGTATTGCTTCACTTTGGCGCCATCGTGAGTCTGAGCGATGTACTGTTGCTGGGCGTCCACCAGTGCGCCGCAGGCCGCTATTGCCGTTAGCTCGTCTTTGCCGATGCGCCGCGCAAGAATCTCGTCCTTACCGGCTGCTGTGTTGAAGTACCACTGACCCGCGGAGTTCTTCTGCAAAGGAATCGGATACGGGAAGTTGTCCGCGCCGACATAAAGAACTTCGCCGCCCGCGTTGATCGGGCTCCAACGATTCATCTGGCCGTATGCGGCGACGAAGTCCGCCAAGGCGTCCTTGTCTTTGACCGGATCGCCCGAGAACAGCACATCCTTAGCATTCGGACCGAAGACCTTCAGCAACGCAGCCTGATCGCCGGACTTAGCGGCAGCCAGGAATGCTGCACCCGCGTCCGCCGGTGAGGCGAAGGTCTGTTGAACCGCTTTTTCTTCGGGCTTCGGAGCTTTTTCGCAGGAGGCAAAAACCATCAGCGCGAGAGGCGCCGCCAACAACCAACAGTTTCGATTTATGTGCAGCATATGAATTTCCCTTTTCAAATCGCTTCTTGATGTGCGCCGTTGTCGGATCGGTAGTTAGCGCCGGCCCCCGCCGCCGCGGAAACCGCCAAAGCCACCACCGCCGCTGAAGCCGCTGGAGCGCATGCTGCCCCAGCCGCGATTGCTTTCCGCACGCGACGACCAGCCGCCATCGGAACCGCCGAAGCCGCCGGAGTGTCCGCTTAGGCCACTGAAAGCCGTCGATCCACCGCTGTTGGCATGCGACCAGGAATTGTTGAAGCTCTGCCCGCTCGAACGGTTCACATTCATGTTGTTGACATTCCGGTTATAGGTATTGCCGCTGTTCCGGTTGAAAGAGTTGGAGGCGTTGTTGTAGGAATTGCTGTGGTTGTAGTTGTTGTAATTATTGTGGTTGTAATTGTTGTAGTTGTTGTAGCCGTAGCCGTTGTGGTACGCGCCATTGTAGTAGCCGCCATGCCAGGCTGTGTTTCCGTAGTACGCGCCGCCATGATAGACCACCGCGCCGCCGCTCCAACCGCAGCCCCAGGAATTCCAGCCCCATGAACTGCTCATCGCCGCGCCCACCGCGATGCCGGCGCCGAAGGAAAGCAGACCGACGGCCGCCATATCGCCCGCCGTGTAACCCGGCGTTACGTACGGGTAGCCATAAATGACCGCGGGATTGTATTGGGGAACATAAACGATTTGTGGGCTCGCGGGTTGAATCACGATGGTTTGCGGGCTCTGTTGAACCACGGTGATTTGAGGCGTCGACTTCAGGTTGCCGGCGGCCTGCGCTTTTGCGCGTAATGTCTGGACGGCCGACATGACGGCTGCCTGTTGGTTGTGATAGGCCTCGCCGAGCGAAGAAGTCCAGGCGAGGTTGTTGGCGAGATTGGCAAGCACGGTCGCGAACTGGGTTAACGCCTTCACGCTCGGATCCCAGGATTGCTGGTTCACGGCCTGCGTTAGCGCCGAACCGGTCAGGTTCTTGTTTTGTTGGAGCCAATAGTTGGCAATCGCGACCTGATCGGGAAATGTTGCCGCGGCGAGAATTTGGGCCACTAACGCGTCGGGGTATAGGGCGATGGGCGCGACCAACGCTTCCAATTGAGCCGCAGTCTGCGGAGCCGGTTCGGTGGGCGTGCCCACGTCCGACTCAGGAGCCGACGCCGGAGTCTGGTAACCGGAGACGATCGGCAGCGAGGCGGCAGCGAGCGCGAAGCTGAGCAACACCGACAAGAACGGCCTGGTTTTTGAAGCGATCATAAATGAATACCTTCCTGATACCGTTTCAATAGTACTCGCACTGAAAAGAAGGGCCCGGCGCGGGCAAGCCAGCGGTCCGAGCCCTATCAACCAGGGAGATATTTACTGTCTTTCTCCCTCTTCATCAAATCCCGCACGACTGCTATACCGGCGGCGTGCGCGTACCGGCTTAAGCGGCCAGAGCCTGTGAAGACTCCACCACTGAACCGCACGCGTTAAGCAAGCGAATGCTCGCCCACGTGACGCGGGCTTTAGCCTGCTGAGCCGAGATTAGATTCGTCTCGGCTTTGTTTTGCATTCCGATTTGGAGCGACTGCTGGAGTTTCTTCTCAGCTTCTTGCCAAGCGGCTGCGCACATGTTTACGACGCTATGTTTAGTTGGCTGGAGTGGTCACCTTGGTTGGCTTTGCCCCGGACTTCTTCGCCTGCTTCTCCGCCAGCGAAATCGGAATTAACCAGGACTGTCCGCCAGCTATACTGAAACTCTTCAGGACCAACTTGTCGTTGTACTTTGCGAAGGTCACGCCGCTCGTCTTCGGAATGACTTCCGACGGGTCCACCTCGAACATCACGCTGGTGCCTTTGGATTCGTTTGTGCACTCGAACAGGACCTGTTCGCTATCGGCAGCGTGAATCTGGTAGGTTCCGGCCGGAAGGTTGGCATTGCCGACAGAAAACGGCGATTTCATGGTGAAGTTGATAATCTGTGCCGAGGCGATGCCGACTGTGAGCAGCGTTAGGCAGGTTAACATCAGGAGCTTTTTCATTTTTTGTCCTTTCGTGAAGCTTGTTTCATTCGTTGAAGTAACGCACTTGGTTTGACTTTAGGATCGAGTCCGGTTACGACAAACAGATATTAAGGCAAGCGGAGAGCCACACTCCAGGCAAAAGCCACCCGCTTGGAAGTCTTAGTCTGACCTATTATGAGAGCCTTGGCCGGGGGATAAAACTGTCACAAACGACAGGTTCAGGCTGCGTGATCTGGCTCACATAATGGTTTCCGGCGGCGTGATGGAGCGTGGATGCTCCTCGAGGGGAATTGGCTCCGATTACAGGCAGGAGCGCCTACCCCACGAAAAGGGCGGCCCGGAAAAGAGCCGCCCGTCTTGTTCAGGGTTGACTACTACTGGCCTGCGTGTGCCTTGATCATGGCGTCGATCTTGGCTTTGAGGGCGCTCAGGTTAAACGAGGCCGGATCCTGCATCGGCGGATAGTCGATGGCAGTCATCGCCAGCTTGCCGACTTCCTGCTGCACGCTGACAAAACGCCAAAACTCGCGCGCATAAAAGTCGTTGAGGAAGGCAGGTGAACTGTCGTTCAGGCTCTCGCCGCGGAGTGGCGACAGGCGTTCGAAGGGATCCCATCGCAGGTTCGTAATGGTGGGCATGTCGGTGGTGATCTTTTCACCGGGCCAGCCCCAGGGCTGCTGAAGGAACTGATATTTGAAATCATCGATGCGAATCGCGCCCAGTTGCGGACCGCTGAAGTAAAAGAGTTCGTGACGAGCGGACGGACCGGTACCTTCGAGCATCGCCATCTGGTCGTAACCGTCAAGGTGGTTCTTGTAGGTGCGGTCGCCCAGCTTTACACCCTTTAGGAGCTGATTGGTGATGTCGGGGTTTCCGGCTGCGTGAACCAGGGTTGGGAACCAGTCGAGACCGGAGATGATGCCGTTCTCAACCTGTCCGGGCTTGACGTGTCCGGGCCAGCGGATGATGGCAGGCACACGGAATCCGCCCTCGTACGAGGTGCCTTTGCCGGCTTTAAACGGCGTCATGCCACCGTCGGGCCATGTGTATACTTCGGCGCCGTTGTCGGTGGTGAAAATGACGATGGTGTTCTCCGCCTCGCCGATGTCATCGAGGTGCTTGAGAATTTCACCGACGCTGTCGTCCATCTGCGCCATGCCGGCCTCTTCGAGACCGTAGCTGCTGGTGAAGTTCATCTGCGCCTGGTACTTGGGCGGGATGTACGTGAAGACGTGCATGCGGGTCGTGTTGTGCCAGATGAAGAAGGGTTTGCCGTCCGCCTTGGCTTTGTCCATGAAGCCATTGGTGTGTCCCACCAGCACTTCGTCAAAGGTCTCCATGTCGTACTTGGCCTTCAGGCCCTCTTGCCAGTTCTGCCTGCCGGCCATGTTCGGAAATGGCGCCAAGGGGCCCTCATCCTCGATCTTCTGTTTGCCGACAGCTCCCCAGCGAGGCATCACGGTAGGATCGTTCGTGTCGGTGGCCCAGCAGTGGGTCAGGTTGCGCGGACCGGTCTTGGTAATCCAGTCCTGTGGATAGTCGAACCAGTAGGGATCGGACATGGCATCGAGGTGATACAGGTAGCCGAAGAATTCGTCGAAACCGTGCAGGCACGGCAGGTACTTATTCAAATCGCCGAGGTGGTTCTTGCCAAACTGGCCGGTTTCGTAGCCCAGGGCTTTGAGGGCGGAGGCGATGGTGGCAGCCTGATCAGGGATGCCAACATCGGCTCCCGCCTGGCCGACTGTGGTTAAACCCGTGCGGAGGGGTATCTCACCGGTTATGAAATTGGCGCGCCCGGCGGTACAGCTC
>JBAUOG010000913.1:0-10822 GCA_049579625.1 Bryobacteraceae bacterium | reverse complement strand
AAAAACATGTCCCCTGGACCACAACGGGTACTTCAACTTCGGCGCCACCAATCTCTGGCAGCGCGCCGCGATCGAAAGGGCCAGAATTGTCATCGTCGAGGTGAACCAGTTCCAGCCGTACGTGTACGGCGATCAGAACGCCGTTCATGTCAGCGAGGTGGATTACATCATCGAGGGCGACAACCAGGCGCCCCCGGAGTTATTGAATCCGGCTCCGAACGATATTGACCGCGCCGTAGCACAAAGGATTGCCGCCGAGGTTGAAGATGGGGCCTGCCTGCAGGTTGGCATCGGCGCCATGGCGAACGCGGTCTGCGCATTGCTGCTGGAAAGCGGCGTTCGCGATCTTGGCGTGCACACCGAAATGCTGACAGATGGCATGGTGGAGCTTTATCAGGCGGGCCGCATTACCGGCTCGCGAAAAACGCTGGACCCCGGCAAGATCGTCTTTTCCTTTGCGATCGGATCGAGTGCCTTGTATGCAGCCACCAACCGGAACGAAGACTTCCGCTGTGACCAGGTCGATTACACCAACTCTCCGCACATCATTATGCAGAACGATCGGGTGATCTCGATCAACAACACAACGCAGATCGACCTGCAGGGGCAGGCCGCCTCCGAATCGGACGGCCACCGCCACATCAGCGGCACGGGCGGACAACTGCAGTTCGTGCGCGGCGCGTACGCGTCCAAAGGAGGCAAGTCGTTCCTCTGTATGGCATCCACCTACCAAAAGGGCAGCTTGCGCCGCAGCCGGATCGTGCTTGAGCTGACACCCGGCAACATTGTCACCACACCGCGTTCGGACGTGATGTACGTCGTGACCGAATATGGCATGGTCAACCTCAAAGGAAAGTCCGTCGCCGAGCGGGCCCGGGCGCTGATCTCTATCGCCCATCCTGATTTCCGTGAGAGCCTCGAACGCAAGGCCTATGAGCATCGCCTGATTCCGCACGGCGTTTCGTTTTAGCAGGCATTGCCGGGGCTCGCCCTCGGTCGACCCAAGCAAACGGGTGATGAGCGCCGAAGGTGAAAGGCCGAAAACGCTGGCGAAAGCGATTCGTGTAGGGTGTGCGGCGCTTTCGAAAAACGGTACCCGACGAATCACCCTCATCGGACCTCCAGTTGTTGTATTATTCTGGCTGCTGAAAAATCAGCGCCTCAAAGGCGGTGGTTTTGGACTTGGCGGTCACAATCACAGAGGAGGCAGCAATGGCTAGCCCGTTAACACGCAAAGACGCCTGGAAATTATCGAAGATTTCGACTTGGGAACCGACCTTGCTTTGGTACGCCAAAGCAGTCGGCGAAATGAGTACTCGCCCGGCCACCGACCCAACCAGTTGGCGTTTCCAAGGCGCTATTCACGGCTACAATAGCAGCACCGACCCCTTCCTCGGCACGAGCCCGGTGCCAGGGGCCCACATCCAAAAGACTTTTTGGAAGCAATGCCAGCACGGCACCTGGTTTTTCCTGCCGTGGCATCGGATGTACCTCGGCTTCTTCGAGCAGATAGTTCGAGCCACCATTGTAAAGCTGGGCGGACCCGCCAACTGGACGCTTCCCTACTGGAATTACAGCGACACTTCGAATCCGAATGCCAAAGTTCTCCCACCGGCATTTCGCGAAACCAAACTTCCCGACGGCACGCCCAATCCCCTCTTTGTGATCCATGGCATCAACATTCCACGAGCAACAGGTATCGACGCGGGCCATCCGAATGTGATCCCCGATTCGGATGTCGACCTCAATTGCCTGACAGAGACCGTCTTCACCGCCGCTTCCTCTGGGGGTGACCCCGGCTTCGGCGGACCTCAAACAGGATTCCAACACAATCCCGCCGCCTTTGGCGCTCTCGAAAGCGTTCCACACAATATAATCCACGTCGATGTCGGCGGCTCAAGCCCGGTCGATGGCTGGATGATCGATCCCGATACCGCCGCCCTCGACCCGATCTTCTGGCTTCACCACTCCAACATCGATCGCCTTTGGTCGGTCTGGAACCGTATGTCGACGACCAACACGGATCCCGCGAGCAAATTCTGGCTGACCAAACTGCCCTTCAAGTTTCACAACGCCACCGGCGCGGTGGTGAGCATGACGCCCAGTCAGGTCCTGGACACCACGACGTCGATCTTTTCGTACGATTATGAAGATACGAGCGATCCTCTGGCGCCGCATGTCGCGCCGATGGAAGCGAGTGTCCCCACAAGGAGTCTCGTTGTGCCGCCTCAAGCGATTCCGGAAATGGTGGGTGCCAGCGAAGCCGCGCTGACGCTGACGGGCTCGGTCCAAACCATGACCTTTCCCATTGCCGAGCCTACAGGCCCGGCAGCGCCTGAAGCCATGACCGTTGGTGCACCGGCAGCGCCTCCCAGGAAATCGTACCTCAACATCGAGCATGTCACGGGTGAGAAAGCCCGCACCACTTACGACGTGTACGTCAATCTGCCTGACAATCCAGATGCAGCCGCCTATAAGGACCACTACGCGGGGCCCATCGCAATGTTCGGTGTCTCGCAGGCCAGCGTTCCCTCGGAACGCCACCCTGGTACCGGAGTCCACTACTCACTGGACATCACGCGCCTGATCGACAGACTCAAGGCCCGTAATGCCTGGAATGACGAAGAACTCCGTGTCGCCTTCGTGCCGCGTGGCCCGCAGGGAGCCGCTCTCGAATCCGTAGCTCCAGTCCATGAACCGATCCGCGTGGGCCGCGTCAGCCTCTATCGCGCCTGATGCAGGTCACGTATGGGGCGCTGCGCCAGCGCTCCTTGAGGGATTTTATCTGGCGTCATCCCGAATGCTGGACAGTCGCGTTCAGCGCGACCGTCTGGCTCGCTTTGGTGGTTCGCGCCACGGTCCACGTTCACTCGCCGAGCGCGCTGGCAGCTTGGATTCACTGGCTGATGATGGTCGCAGCCATGATGCTCCCTCTCAACATGGATGCCTTGCGATACGCAGCGCAGCGAAGTTTATGGAGTCGCCGCAACCGCGCCATGTTCGGCTATCTCCTGGGATACGGCGGTGTTTGGGCACTTGCCGGATTGCCCCTCGCATGGGCCTTCGCTGCTGCCCGTCTGCCTGAGCGAATCGACTGGGCGGTTGGCGCGTCACTCGGATTCCTCGTTGCCGCTCTCTGGCTGATCTCGCCCTGGAATATCCTGGCTGCCAGCTTGTGCCATTGGACGATCCCTCTTGCCCCGCGAGGCTGGCCGGCTGACCGCGATTGCCTCCGTTACGGCTGGATCTCGGGACTCTATTGTGTGTTCAAATGCTGGCCGTTCATGCTCGTTTGCTGGCTGTCCTCCCATAGCGTTCTGGTGATGGCTTGCGGGTTCATGTTCGGCTGGACGGAACGGTATGGCAAGCCCAACTATCGTCTCCACTCTCTGCTGCTCGCTGGCCTGGCGCTCGGTTTCGCCGTCTGGGCGCTGGCGGTCTGAGGCTGGACCGACGCGTATCCTGCCCCGGTTACCCCTCGGGCATTTCATGAGCGACAGTCGTGATCATCGTATGATGTGTGAAGGAGCAAGTGTTGAACGATAGAAACGCACCCGCAACGAAAGGCGATATCGCAGACCTCGAGCAGAAGGTCGAGCAAATCGAGCAGAAGGTCGAGCAAATCCGCGGTGAAATGAATCACGGTTACGCCGACCTTGCGGAGCGCATATCTGGCAGTGAAACACGGCTACTGAAGGCCTTTTATGACTTCGCCCAGAGCAACCAGAAGCGCATGACGGAGATCGAAGTCAACGAAGCCGCTATACGGAGCCGGCTCGCCACCATTGAGGACCGTTTATTGCAAGTTGAAAAGCGCCTGAATCTGCCGGGGGCGGCTTAGTCGCAGATTCGGCCACATCTGGCGTCACCGCTGAAACAGCGCCCGGACCTGCCGCAGCAGTTCCACAAAACCGACCCACAAGTTGAGCAAGCCTAATCCGCTGAGTGCGCCACGGAAGTAGTTATTCATCCATAGCTCACGCCACTCCGGGCCTTGGAGTGGAACCCAATTGAGATCCCAGTATTCGAGCCAGGGAAAGACCAGCAGGAACACGCCGAGTTCGAGCGTGAAGACCACAAAGCAGAAGCTCAAGATACGGCGCTGCCAGACCAGGAAGCGAGCCACTTTGGGCGGTTGCGGCGGTGGCTCAGCCAATTGGGGCGGTCCGTTCATGCCTTCCCGCCCAACGCGGCTGCAACCAGCACCGTCGCTTCATCGGGCGCCACCTCATCGATTGCGAAGAGGTCCAACTGCGCGGGCGAGTTTACGTACCCGGTCCACAACACGATGCGGCTGGCCAACCGGACCGGCTCAAAACTGAACCGGTGCAGACTGGTCGGTCCATGCTCGGCTAACGCGCGCCGGTGATCGGGCGTCGAATACCCCTTATTGGATTTCAAGTTGTATTGGGGGAACGTCTCATGCCACTGATCCAAACATGCATCACGCTGCACTTTCGCCAGAATGGAGGCGGCGGCAATGGCTCGGCAACGCGCATCGCCATCAATCAGCGGCAGCTGCTCAACCGGCAAATCAATCGTGATGGCGTCAATCAAAAGGTAATCAGCCTTGGGCTGGAGCCGCTCAACGGCGCGCCGCATCGCCAGCCGCGATGCCTGTAAGATGTTGATCTGGTCGATCTCATACGCATCGGCTGCGCCAATCGCGCACGCCACGCACTTTCGTTTGATCTCCGCCGCCAGCCGGTTCCGGTCTTCGGCCTCCAGGATCTTGCTATCGTGCAATCCGCGGATCGGCTTTTCAGGATCCAGAATCACCGCGGCCGCGAACACGGGCCCGAACAGCGAGCCGCGTCCCACCTCGTCAACACCCGCCACGCACTGGAACCCGCGCTCCCGCGCTTCGCGCTCATAAGTGCCGACGCACCGGGTCTGGGGGAGCCTGCTCCGAGAGACCGACTTCGAGGCACACTCCTCCCCATTACTGCGCCGTGTACCGGCGACGGGGGCGGACTCGGGAGATTGTGAGGGCTTCGCCACCGGGCGCGCCTGCAACTCGCCTCTGCTTAGACGCGCTCGCGCAGACGCGCGGCTTTACCCTTGAGGTTGCGCAGGTAGTACAGCTTAGCGCGGCGTACGCGCCCTGTGCGAACCAGGTCAATGTGGTCCACTACCGGAGCGTGAATCGGGAAAATACGCTCGACGCCATGGCCGAAACTCATTTTGCGGACCGTGATGTTTTCGCCAGTACCCGTGTTCTTCCGGGCGATGACGGTGCCTTCAAAGGCCTGCAAACGTTCTTTGTCGCCTTCTCGAATGCGGACGTGCACGCGAATCGTGTCGCCGGGGCGGAATTCCGGATGCTCGGTTCCGCGCTTGTTCTTGTTGATGAACTTAGCCATTATTGCGTTTTGCATGATCTTTTCCTAATATCTTTCTTCAGGCCCGGCCATTTCAGCCGCGTCTGCCACCTGCGATGATCGATCCGCTATTAAGTCGGGCCGGCACCGCTTCGTCTTGGCGGTGGACGCCGAACGGCGCCACCGTCTGATTTCTTCGTGGTTGCCTCCGAGAAGTACGTCCGGCACCTTCCAACCTCGGAAGTCCGCCGGCCTTGTGTACTGCGGGCAATCCAATAAACCGCCATTGCCTTCGCTGAACGATTCATTCAGCGAAGAATCTTCGTTACCCAATACACCCGGCAGTAACCGCGCCACCACATCTACCACCACCGTGGCTGCCAGTTCCCCGCCGCTCAAAACAAAATCACCGATCGAAAGCTCGTCGTCGGCCAGATGCTCCGCGACGCGTTCATCCACTCCCTCATACCGGCCACAGATGAGCACCAACTCATCCAGTTGCGAAAGCTCACGCGCGATCGGTTGGTCGAATTTCCGGCCCTGCGCCGAAAGCAGCACAATCCGGCTGCGCTCCGTCCGAACCGGGAGAATCGCCTCAACTGCCTGGAACAAGGGCTCGGGCTTCAACAACATGCCTTCGCCACCCCCGAAAGGGCGGTCATCGACAGTGCGATGACGATCGTAAGTCCAGTTTCGCAGATCGTGGATACAAATATCCAATCGCCCTGCCTGTTTCGCCTTCGCCACCACGCCGTGATCCAGCGGCCCGGCGAAAAACTCCGGGAAAATCGTCACGATGTGAAAGCGCATAAAACAGTCCAGCCGCTGGCCTTAGGCTAAAGACAGTGCTGCAAAAGGCCGAAAACCCGCTCCCTGACGGTCACGGCTCCGAAGCGCTTGTGCTGACCAAGGCGCTCCAATAGCTTAAAGATCCAGAAGACCGACCGGCAGGTCCACTTCGATGGTCCGTGCCGCCACATCCACTTTTCGGCAGATGGCCGGGACAAAAGGCACCAGCACTTCCCGCCCGGCCTTCGCTTCCGCTGTCCGCTTCACTTCCATGAGCGCCGGCCCGCCGTAATGCTGCCAGCCACTCACGCTTCCAATCAACTGGCCGGACGCACCATCCACCACCTGGCAGCCCATCAGGTCCGACTCATAATACTCACCATCCGACAATGGCGCGCGCTCCGATCGCGGCACCCATAAGTCTGCGCCCTTGAATCGCTCGGCGTCGTTGGCCGAATCAACCCCGGCGAACTTGAACACCCAGTTGCCCTTGTGTTCCCAGGCATCTTCGAGCGTCACTTCAAAGTCCGAGCCGTCCGCAAACTGGACCCACGCCGCCTTCAGCTCTTTGAGCCTGCCCGGAACATCGGTCAGCGATCGAGCCACCAGCTCGCCCCGGATTCCGCGAGGCCGGTGTATCTCAGCCAGCACCACCCGCTCGGGAGTTCCCGCCGCCAGTGAGTCACTCAACGCAACCTCCAACACATCGCTGGGATTACTCAAGTATCTCCAATGAGAACCGCCGGTTTAACTTCGTGCCCACGGCACCCAGCAGGGTGCGAATGGACCGCGCGGTGCGGCCTTGTTTGCCAATCACCTTGCCGAGGTCGCCCTGCGCCACTCGCAGTTCAAACACCGTCGCCTGTTCGCCGGCAACCGCATTCACGCTGACCTGGTCAGGCACATCCACCAAAGCCTTGGCGATATCTTCCACCAATGTTCTTACGCCGTCTTTTTCTTCCATGCTGATATCCAAGGAGAGCTTTCTCGCAAGCACTGCTCTGCATACAACGCGCACCATGCGGGCGAAGCCTGGTGCTTCTCTTCTCGCACGGCCGCCGGCTCAAGACACCCGCAGACGGCAGCAGCCGCCTTGGCGTGTCACTCGCTTATGCTGTTGCTTCGACCACCGGTGCGTTGTTCTTCAGCAACCGGTTCACCGTGTCGGAGGGCTTGGCGCCGACTTTCAGCCAATGATTGATGCGGTCGTGTTCCAGCTTCACCTCTTTATTGATGGGATTGTAGAACCCCACCACTTCCACCGAACGGCTGTTGCGGGCACGCTCCCGGTCAATCACTACCACCCGATAGGTGGGTTTCTTCTTGGCGCCGAAGCGCGCCAGTCGAATCGCTAACATATATCTTTCTCTCTTCTGCCTTTCGAAATCCCATTCGGAACCACAGCCTGAAGGCTGTGCCAAGTTCTTAAAAGCTCGGCATCTTGAATTTGCCCAGCCTCTTCCCTAACATCCCGGCGCCGCCTGAGAAGCTCTTCATCATTTTACGCGCCTGGCCGTACTGTTTCAGGAGGTTGTTCACATCCTGCACGCTAGTCCCGCTGCCTTTAGCGATTCGCCGCCGCCGCGAACCGTTAATGATCATGTGATTGCGGCGCTCTTTCGGTGTCATCGAGTCGATAATCGCCACCACACGGCCGATTTCCTTCTCATCCACTTTCACATCTTTGAGGTCTTTCAAAGGCCCGATGCCGGGCATCATCTTCAGAATCCCTTCCAGCGGACCCAGTTTCCGGATCTGCTTGATCTGGTCGCGGAAATCGTCCAGCGTGAACTCGTCGCCGGAGAGCAGTTTCTCCTGCATCTTCTCGGCTTGCTTCTGATCGATGGTCTCTTCCAGCTTCTCGATCAACGACAATGCGTCGCCCATGCCCAGAATTCGCTGTGCAACGCGGTCCGGATGAAACGCTTCCAGCGCATCGCTGCGTTCACCCACGCCGACGAACTTCAGCGGTTGCCCGGTGACCGAGCGAATCGAAAGCGCCGCGCCACCGCGTGCGTCGCCGTCCATTTTGGTAAGAATGATGCCGGTGATGCCTAAACGCTTGTGGAACTCGTCCGCCGACTTCACCGCGTCCTGCCCGGTCATGGCGTCGGCTACAAACAAGATCTCGGTCGGATTCAGCGCTTCTTTCAACTCATGCAGTTCCTGCATCAACTGATCGTCGATATGCTGCCGGCCCGCCGTATCGACTAACAGCACGTCGCGTCCCGCTTGGATCGCTTCCCGGCGTGCTCCTCGCGCCAGTTCCAGAGGCTTGGTCTCTTCCGCGGCGCCCTCGTAAATCGGGACGTTGACCTGCTTGGCCAGAATGCTCAATTGATGGCGGGCGGCCGGGCGGTACACGTCCACCGAAACCAACTGCGGGCGGTTGCCCTCTTTGGTCAGGAATCGCGCCAGCTTTCCGGCGCTGGTCGTCTTACCGGACCCCTGCAGGCCCACGATCAGCACCACCGTCGGCGGCTCGTTCGCGAACCGCAGCTTCGATTGATGCGTCCCGAGCATCTTCGTCAATTCGTCGCGGACGATCTTGATGACCTGCTGACTGGGCGAAAGCGCGGTGAGCACTTCCTCACCCACGGCCTTCAGCTTCACCTGCTCGACGAACTGCTTTACCACCCTAAAATGGACGTCGGCCTCAAGCAGCGCAACGCGTATCTCGCGCAGCGCTTCTTCCATGTTTTCAGCGGTTAATTTGCCTTCGCCGCGCAGGTTTTTGAAAACCCGCTGCAGCTTTTCCGAGAGGTTATCGAACATTTTGAATCAACGGACGAAGCGAGGAAGGTATGGGGACACTTCTACTTCGGACAGGAAGTCCTGCCAACTGTTTAGTATAGCGAAGAGAAGGTTCCGCCGCCACGGACTAGGCCTCGCGGCTGTAAGTCCCCCACATTGATCGCCACAGCGGGAGCGTGAGGTTCTGGCCGCCGGTTGTCGCCACCCGCGCCTGTAATGCGGCCCCCACTTTCGCGTTTGCCGCCCGCGTCGCGGCGATCGAAGTCGTAGATAGCAGCACCACGATCCATGGTCCGGCGGTGTTTCGCTGCGCTCCGCAGAAGCCCTCGTACGTGCTTCCCTTGTCACAACGTCTTTGTTTCCAACACATAAGCAACCGGCCGATTGGCTTCCCGACCATGCTGGCCCGCGCCTCACATCAGCTTCCATCAGCCGGGACTGGTCGCGAAGTGTCCAGAAAACGTCGGCAAAGCACTAGAACTCATTGGCGCTTTACCTCTCCGTAATAGCCCTCTTTTGCCCCGTGGGCTAGATGTACTAGTACTAGAGTTTTTACCTATTCGTCCTAGAATCTCGCCCCTTGTAGGCAGCTAAATCTTTATGTATCAAAGGATTATCGATGTGTGTTGGTCCTTATACCCATCAGGAAACCCCGGTAAAAAAGACTTGCAAGATTCTTAGTGCTGAGGCATACTCAATCTACGGTCCAGTTCGGAGGAACCTAACTTATGAAAAAATCTCTTATCGTACTCTTGCTTTCCAGTGTCGGCGCGTTCGCGACGAGCGTTGAATATTCGACGACAGTCACACTCAACGGCTTAGGCCCCGCCACGTCGGAAACCTACACCGCAAGCGCCGGCAACACTCTCACGGCAACGGGCTTTACCAACCAAACCGTCAACGATCCGGTAAACGGGACGATTGCAAACATGGTGACGTTCATGACGACCGGCTCCCTGACCCTGTCTGTCCCCATTCCGTTCACCTTGACATTGACGCAGCAGTTACCCCTCCCCTCCGGTACGCAGAGCTTTGGTGCGGCCAGCATCAGCGGCACGATAGTTACCGATTCGAGTGGCGGCCTTTCTGTCCTCTACACGAACCCCACGACATTGACGTTTACGGAGGGTCCTTTATCCACGAGTTACACCCTAAATTTTAATGGCGCGGCTAACACGTACGACATCGCAAATGACAACCCGGACATTCAGGAGGCCAGACTTCAGCAGACCACCACTCCCGAGCCTGCTTCTCTCGGCCTGATGGGCGCTTCGCTCGTCGGTTTGGGCATTTTCGTTCGCCGGCGCGTTCGGAAGTAATTAAACTTCAAGAGCATACTGGATCGTGAAGCCGCAAGCTCTCGCTTGCGGCTTTTTCCATTTGTGCCGAGCATGTTCGGCAGCTCGGAGGTGAAAGGCAATAGGCTCAGTTCCTCTGCGGCTTGGGGGCTGCTCTGTGGCGGAAACGGGGAAAATCCCCGCCGCCGTCGGGCGGGGCCGGCTGCGGCTGGGCGAGTATAACGCCACCAGCGGGCGCGCCCTACTGCCTCGCACGAGCCAAGGCACTGTCTGTAGGGATTTCCCTCCAATGTACACTTCAATTGCTTGGCCTTCCCACGTTCGTTGACGGGTGACAGCCCTCTCGAACCGTCGTGTACGGACGCGTGCGCACGGTGTCGTGGCAGGGGTCGGTGGTGTGGCCGCCCCTGCCGATAAGCCGTTTTCGGGGACGTATCTAGCCAGCGGATCCGCTTGCGCAGGAGCGCTTTCGGGAGGCTTCAGAGGAGCAAAACTACCGCTCGCTCTCGAGTCAGTGTGAAAACTCTGGCATGTAATCCCGGGTGTCAAGATAACCGTTGCAACGGTGCGGGAAACAACGGAAATCCGGCAGGAATCTCAGCATTTTCGACGTCCGCTCCCCTGAAAACGCTGCCCACGCTAAAGTCCGTTCCCTTTGTG
>JBAUOG010000912.1:0-4129 GCA_049579625.1 Bryobacteraceae bacterium | reverse complement strand
ATTGCCTGATGCTGCAGGTGGCCCGAAAAGCCGGGCACTTCCCGCTGGGCACATGCGATCGTGGCTTGGCCAAGCTTGAAGGAACGCAGAAGCTGTAGGTCAACGGCTGGAAGGCGGCGTTGAAGAGGTCGAAATCCGCTCGCTCACGCGCGTGGTTGCTCTGAAAACACCCGGAGGGTTGAGCGACCCGAACGCGTCAGAGCCTGTGAAAACTCCCCGGGGAAAAGCCGAGATGACTCTCGGCTCGGCAGGCTTGACAGCCCGCGCTACGTCGCCTTGTCACACCCTTTTTCATCATTGCGGGTGTGCAGTCGGGCGCCTGACGCAGATTGTTCGCTCTATGCCGATTCCAGAATGATGTTGGCGTAAGGCGTTATGTCCGCTGTTCGGATCAGGCCGATTGCCGAAGGAATCCGGCGCTTGAATTCTGCGTGACGCTCGAAGAGGAGCGGGGTGCCGGCGATGACCGCTTCCAATGCCTCGACTACCGGTGGCGAATTGCTTTCGCGGAACTCTTCGGCCATATAGAATTGGCCAACAACGAAATTCGCCTGAATCGCGCGCAGAACGTCGAGCACCGTTGGAATGTCGTCCACTAACGAGATGTCGATGGTTTCGATCTGTGGCCAGTACGGAAAGCCTCGGTCCGCGATGACTAACGTGTTGGTGTGACGAACACGACTCAATAGAGAATTAATTGCGGGGTTGAGAATGCCTGTTCGCAACATAGCTTTCTAATCAGCGTATCCGAGTGACCGGATTACTATAGGTTTTACGTCAGCGACAACTACGAAATGACCAAACTGAGTACCTCGTGGACGCCCGCCGCGGACGGCGTCGATCCGACGCTTGTTCCGCACAGAATTCTTGCCGGCGGCGCCCGGATGCCCGCTATCGGCCTGGGCACATTCGGATCGGATCAAGTTTCTCCCGAGGCGGTGGCAGAAGCGGTCAAGAGCGCCGCGGCGGTGGGCTACCGGCACTTTGATTGCGCCTCGGTATATGGCAACGAACGTGAGGTTGGGCTTGCCCTGCAGGAGATCCTCGGCGGAGGCATGAGGCGGGAGGAGGTGTGGGTCACCTCAAAGCTCTGGAACGATAAGCATGGCGAGAACGATGTCATTCCTTCGTGCCGAAAATCGCTGGCCGATTTGCAGCTCGATTACCTTGACATGTACCTGGTGCACTGGCCGTTTCCGAATTATCATCCGCCCGGTTGCGATGTGCACACGCGCAATCCCGATGCCAAGCCTTATATACACGTGAGCTTCATGAAGACCTGGCGAAAGATGGAGCAGCTGGTTGAGCTGGGGTTGGTAAGGCATATCGGTACGTCGAACATGACCATTCCGAAATTGAGGTTGTTGCTGCGGGACGCCCGGATTAAGCCGGCCGTCAACGAAATGGAGCTGCATCCGCACTTTCAGCAGCCGGAGTTATTCCAGTTCGTCCGGGAGCACGGCATCGAACCGATCGGCTTCTGCCCGCTGGGTTCGCCCAACCGGCCGGAGCGAGACCGCACCCCGGAGGATAGCGACCCGCTGACCGATCCGGTGATCGTGGCGATAGCCGCGAAGCACGGCGTGCATCCCGCAGTGGTCTGTTTGAAGTGGGCCGTGCAGCGCGGCCAGACACCGATCCCGTTCTCGACGAACCGTCGAAACTATTTGGCTAATCTGCGCGGCGTGGTGAGCGACCCGCTTACCGATGATGAGATGCAGCAAATCGCCGCCATCGACCGGAACTGCCGGCTCATCAAGGGGCAGGTCTTCCTGTGGAAGGAAGGGCAATCCTGGGAGGCACTCTGGGATCCGAATGGCGAGATTACACCTCCATGACCCGGCGGATCCCGGGCAACCGCTCCGTGACCGTCGCGGCTCGGTAGGCTTTGTGAGGGTTTGGGCTGTCAACAGTCCGGTCCAGAGGTACGAAAACTGTGTAGGTACCGAAGGCAATGAGGAGACATTGACAATGGCTGCAACGATGCAGGGGGCATTCTTGCCGGGCAACAGCACCGTGCTGCGGAAAGCCGTGCCGGTTCCCGAACCGGGCCATGGCGAGGTGATTCTTCGCATGAAGGCCTCGACGATTTGTGGGTCCGATATCCGTGCCATATACCGCGAGCACCTTGGGAAAGGTCCGGAAGGCTATCAGGGCGTGATCGCGGGTCATGAGCCAGCGGGTCAAATCGTCAGGACTGGGCTAGGCTGCAGACGCTTCAAGGAAGGCGACCGGGTAATTGTGTATCACATCTCCGGGTGTGGCGTCTGCAACGATTGCCGGCGCGGATACATGATCTCCTGCACCAGTGCGGAGTATCGCCGGGCCTACGGATGGCAGCGCGATGGCGGTATGGCCGACTATCTGCTCGCGGAGGAAAAAGACCTGATTGCGCTGCCGGACGAGCTTTCGTTTGCCGACGGCGCGCAGGTGGCATGCGGGTTCGGCACGGTCTATGAAGGGCTCGTGAAGATCGGAGTAAGCGGCGCCGATACCGTTCTGATCACGGGACTTGGACCGGTCGGGCTGGCCACCGGTGCTTTGTGCCGGAAGCTGGGCGCCGAGAAGATTATCGGAATCGACGTGATTGAGGAGCGCTTGAAACTTGCGGTTGATCTGGATCTGTGCGACATGGCGTTGCGCGCGGGTCCCCGGAATGTTTCGGATGTGCTGGAACGTACGAATGGCCGCGGCGTGGAGCGTGCGGTGGATTGCTCGGGGAACGCGGCTGCCCGTGCTACCGCCATCCGCGCTACGCGCAAGTGGGGCCGGATCGTCTTTATCGGTGAAGGCGGGACGGTGGAGTTCAATCCATCAGCCGACATCATTCACGACCAGAAGACCATTTACGGTTCCTGGGTCACGTCGACGTGGTTGATGGAGGAACTGGTTGAGCGGCTGGTGCGATGGGACCTACATCCGGCTGACCTCATCACGCATCGCTTCGCGTTGGATCAGGCCGACCAGGCCTATGCGCTGATGGCCACCGGACAATGCGGCAAAGTGGCGGTGTGTTTCGACGAGGAATTGCAGGCGTGATGTGTTTTCAATAATTTGCCGAGTCTCCGAAGGCGAAGATCCGGAGAAAAGCCGAGATGGATCTCGCCTCGGCAGGCTAAACAGCCTGGCTAAACAGCCTGCACGGTGGGTGCCCAATCGCGCCTCCAATCTGGCTAGGCCGGCGTTTTTCTGTCTCCTAAATGCCCTGGGAGTCGTCTTCTATGGATAAGCCGGATTAAGAACAGCCCGAGAGCGGTACCCTGGCACAATGGGTGGGGTGACGAACCGGGTAATACGCTAAATTGTGTGGTGAGGGTGCTTTACTTTGCGAAATACCTCGGATACGATGAAGCTACCCCCGAGAGACTTTCCACGATAGGGGCCCATCTTTTTGCTGAAGCTCAAGCGCGTCGAAATACACGGTTTTAAATCCTTCTACGACCGGACCGAGATGAAGTTCAGCGGGAGCGGTATCGCTGCCGTGGTGGGTCCGAATGGATGTGGAAAGTCGAACCTCAGTGATGCCATTAGCTGGGTGTTAGGCGAACAATCCGCGAAAACCCTGCGCGGCGCCCGGATGGAGGACGTGATCTTTGCGGGCACACGCGACCGAAAAGCTCTGGGCATGGCAGCCGTGACGATGACGCTGGTGCCGGATGAGTCGGTTGTATACCGGCAGCACCCCACGGTCGAAGTCGCCGAAGGCGCGATCCCGGTGAGCCCCGAGCCCCATACAGAGGGTCCGGCTCCGTTACTCGAGGGCCAGGAACCGGTTGAGGCAATCGCGATCCGGGTGGAGTCGAATGGCCACGGGCACGCCACCAACGGTACGAACGGGCACCTTCCAGTGAAGTCCGATGTGGCGAGGGCGGCGGAACGGACCGGCGAGATCACGATCACGCGGCGGCTTTATCGCTCGGGTGAGAGTGAGTACCTGATCAACGGCAAGCTAGCGCGTCTGCGCGACATTCAGGACCTGTTTTTGGGAACGGGGCTGGGTCCGGAAAGCTACGCGATCATCGAGCAGGGGCGCATCGGCCAGATTCTGAGCAACAAGCCGCAGGATCGGCGCTCGGTGATCGAAGAAGCGGCCGGCATCACGAAATTCAAGACGCGGAAACGTCTGGCG
>JBAUOG010000911.1:0-3336 GCA_049579625.1 Bryobacteraceae bacterium | reverse complement strand
TTCCACCCGGCGCTTGATTCAAATCGAAAGCCTAGCGACAACGTGAAGTTGGGCGTCAGCTTGATCGCGTCCTGTACGTATGCGGCTCCGAACCAGGAACGCCAGCTCAACGCCGTGGGCGCCGGATCGTACAGAAATGTTCCAATGGTCCCCTGTAGTAACGTCTGCAGGCTGGTGAACGTGGCTTGGCCATACTGGCTGAGCGCCAGCGTCTCGTTCGATTGGAACTGCTGAAGCCAGGCGCCTGCTGTAATCAGGTGCCGGCCGCGGTTAATGGTCACTTGATCCTGATACGTGTAGATGTTACGCGCTACGTACAGATTGCTCCCGTTGTTGCTCCCCGCGAGCCCGACTTGTGCGGTTGGATTGGACGCCGCGCTCCCGCCCACCACAATCGCTCCCACCTTTGCACCCTCTATGAATCCCGGTAACTCGGCCGCGGACGTGTTGGGTGTCGGCTCTCCCGTAAAGAAGTAACCCGCGCGCGAATAACCGAATGTCGCCTGGTTTATCAGCGTCGGGGAAAAAACGTGCGTTTCCGCGATGCTTGCCACCTGCTCGCGCAGGCTCTCCGAATCGGTGCTGTACGCATTGGTGCTGGTCGGCGTATAGTCGTCGCTGTCGTCGATCGTGTAGATAGCGTTCAGCGTGTCCTTGGCTGAGAATATCTGATCCACGCGAACTGTCCCGAAATCATTTCGAATCGTTTGCAGCGGGCTGTTAAACGCTTCCGAGATGCCGCCATAATCCGGAGCGCCCGGCGTCGGTACAGGCCACGCCGCAACCAATGGCGAAATACCCACAATGACCAGCCCTGAGGCAGGGCAGGGTTTTGGCGCGGGCGTAACCAGCTTGCACGGAAGATACCCATTGCGGGCATTGTTGTCGGGCACCAGATCCACGCCCGTCTGGTGAAGGTGCTGATAGAACCCCTCGAAATTGCCGAAAAGGAAGGTCTTGTCTTTTTGCACCGGCCCGCCGAGCGAGCCGCCAAACTGATTTCGCTCAAACCCGGGCGCCGATGCTCCATCGAAGAAGTTCCGCGCATCCAACGCGTTGTTCCGCAAAAACTCATACACCGACCCGTGCAGGTCGTTACTGCCGGCCTTGGTCACAATCGCCACTTGTCCGCCCGGATGTTTGCCGTATTCCGCTCCGTAGTTGTCGCGCAGCAGATTGAACTCCTGGACGGCATCCACGCCAATCAACTGCTGGCTCGTGCCGCCGGGCGTCATGTTGTTCTCGGCAGCGCCGGTAAACTCAACCCCGTTCAGCAGAAACAGATTCTGTTGTGGCCGGTTGCCCGAAACCGAGAAGTTGTTTCCCACCGTTGAATTCGACACGCCGACCCCGCCCGTCTTTTGCGACGTGAAATTCACCACGCCGGGGTTTAGTGTCAGCAGCTCGTCGTAGCTGCGGCCGTTCAGCGGCAAGCTGACAATCTGGCGCTCACCCACCAGCCCCGAAACATCTTGCGTCGTGGTGTTGAGAATCGGTGCATCGCCGGTCACGGTAACCTGCTGACTCACTTCTCCCACCACAAGCTGCAAATCGACCGTCGCATCCTGGCCCACCAACAGCCGGATGCCCGTGCGGACCGCCTCCTTGAACCCCTGCTTCACCGCGCGAACTTCGTAGTTCCCAATGCTCAGCGACGGAATCGCATAGCGGCCCTCGGAGTCCGTCGTGGTCCCCCGTGACGTCCCCAGATCTAGATTCTTTGCTGTGACGGTTACTCCCGCAACGGACGCTCCCGACTGGTCCGCGATGGTTCCAGACATCAGTGCCGACACCTGAGCCGAAGCCCCCGGCACAAGCAGCATAGTCAGTATCAAGAACCTCAAATTTGGATGGTGCTTATGTGTTTGCCCCATGTGTCTTGTGTACAAGACAGTGTAACTTATAAAGGTCGCTTGCGATTCGCACTCGTAACTTTGCGGACCACCCCGAGCTGCGCGCGTGAGCCTCTCCGGCACTGGACCAAAACGGAGATGGGAGGAGAAGGCCGGTCACCGAGCGGGATGCGTTAAGCTCCCAGGAGGCGCACTCGAAGTGCAAAGAAAGGAGACCGGCATGACGAAGGACCTGCGACGCCGACACGCTGGGGCCGGACAAGCTGTCGGCCCTGCCGGAGAGCTTGTAGCAAACCTTTGATCGCTCTGACGTATGCGTTGACCGTGGACGATCCGCAGCGCTTTGCCCAGAGCCGGGACGTGGGTTGTTATGTCGGCTTGCGGCCGAAGCGCGGCGACTCGGGCGAACGCCAGCCGCATTTGCGCATTACCAAAGAGGGCGACATCTATCTGCGGAAGCTGTTAGTGCAGGGAGCACAGAAGATCCTGCATCGTGGACCGGATACGGATCTGAAGCGGTGGGGGATCATCTCCCTTGTGGAATGAAACCCGGGCTACCGGTCTTCACTACTTCATTGAACCTCTGTCTCGTTTGAATTCGATTGATTTCATCAAGCGCGTCTTCCGGAAGAGCGGAGATGTTGAGATTCTCCCGCGCGCGGGCGGCAGTTCTGGGAGTGGTAAGCAAGGCCGTGCCACGCTGGACCGCCCAAGCTAACAGTACCTGTGCTGGCGTCTTGCCGACTCGAGCGGCAATTGCCGAAATGACTGGATCTTCAAGTGGCCCCGGCCTTAGTCCATGACCCAATGGCGCAAAAGCCAGAAACACGATGCCCTTCTGCTTGCAGAATTCCAGAAGCTCCGTTTCCGGCAGATAAGGATGTGCTTCGACTTGGACCACGGCTGGCTTGATTCTCGCGGATTCGCAAATGGGCAACAGTTCGTCCAAGCTGATATCAGACAGTCCGATGGCCCGGCATCTGCCACTGTCCACGAGACTTTCCATCGCCCCCCAGGTCTCGAGCAAAGTCACGCCGCGGTCGTAAAGGATATTGCCGCTTTGATCCCGCGGATCCTGTTCGTCCCCCGGTTGAAACGCAAATGGAGTGTGAATGAGATAGAGATCCAGATAGTTGAGCCCGAGTCGGTCCAGACTCGCTTCAAAAGCGGGTTCGACGCGCTCGGGCCGATGATTGGTGTTCCACAGCTTAGTGGTAACAAAGATCTCTTCGCGTGCAATCCCGCCAGCGGCAAGCCCTGCCCGCAACGCCTCGCCCACCTCACGCTCGTTACGGTATCGTTCCGCGCAATCGAAGTGTCGAAATCCGGCTTCCAGTGCGTCTCTGGTGGCACTTATCGTCGCGGCTGCGTCGGGAATTAAGGTGCCAAAGCCGAGGGCGGGCATATGGCCGCCTCGGTGGTTGAGCGGAATTCTTCTAGTCCGAAAATCAGATTCGATCATCATGGCACCTCAGTAGTATCT
>JBAUOG010000910.1:0-1581 GCA_049579625.1 Bryobacteraceae bacterium | reverse complement strand
GAAGCTCAATCTCACCAAAGAGGAGCTGCGCGCGCTCCACCAGGCCCACGGTCAACAGTTCGGCAACGAGGCCCAGCAGGCTGTCGACGAAGCCCGGCGTCGGGGCAAGGCAACGGAGGTTGCCCGCGCCATCGGCCCGAGCGAGGCCGTCTCCTTCGCCATCCGCCGGCTCTCGGAGCGCGAGGCCGTCTTCGATCATTTCCAAGTGGCGCGCGACGCGCTGAACTATGGTCAAGGCCATCTCCGATTAAGGGATGTGGAAGCCAACATCGTGAGCCGCCGGACGATTCACGAGCGGGATTTAGGCGAGAGCAAGGATCTGCTGATGGTCGACCACTATCGCACCTATTCCCCGGGCGCTCGCTACACGACGCCCCAGATGCTCGCCATGGAGAGGGCGACGATTTCGATTGTTCGGAACGGCATCGGTGCTTCGAACCCGATTGCCCCAGGAGTCACCAAGGAAGAGATCAGCTTCGCCCGAACGCCCGACGGCCATCGTCTGAACAACGCCCAGCAAGCCGCTGTGTGGAACGTCCTGATCACCGAAGACCGCGTCATCGGCCTCCAAGGCGTCGCGGGCTCTGGCAAAACAACATCGCTTCGTTTGATACGGGAGCTGGCTGAGACGCAGGGCTATGAGTCCCGCGGCCTGGCTCCGACCTCCGGGGCGACCAAGGCCCTCCGCGAGGCGGGCGTCGAATCCGAAACCTTGCAGCGGCACCTGAGGCATGAGCACACCGAGCAGCAGAAGCCGCGCCTCTATTTCCTCGACGAATCGAGCCTATCCTCAACCAAGCACATGCACGACTTTCTAGTTCGAATTCGTCATGACGACCGCGTCCTCCTGACCGGCGATACCCGCCAGCATCAGTCGATCGACGCAGGCCGCATCTTCGACCAGCTGCAAACGGCGGGCATGACCACACATCACTTGAATCACATTGTGCGTCAGCAGAATAATCCCGAGCTGCTGGCTGCCGTCAAGCACTTGGCCGACGGCAACGTCAGGGGCGCGCTGGCGCTCTTTGAAAACCAAGGCCGCATCCACGAGGTGCAGCATCGGCGCGATCGCTTCGCCGAGATGGCTCGCGACTACGCCAAGTCACCCGAAACAACCCTGGTCGTCTCCGCCGATAACCAGTCGCGCGTCGAAATCAATCAAGCCATTCGCCATCAGTTGCGCTTGGAAGGCCAGCTGGGGCCGGACCGCTACTCCTTGCCGATTCTCGTCGCTCGGCAGGATCTCACCAAGGAGGACCATAAAATCGCCAGCTCCTATCACGCCGGCGACGTCGTCCGTTATGGTCGCCGCAACGAGAGCATTGGGTTCCTGAAGGGTGATTACTCGACCGTTGTCGGCCGCGACACGGTAAACAATGTCGTCGTCGTTCAGCGGCACTCCGACGGTCAGGAGATCCGGTACGACCCCTCCCACGTGCGGGGTGGCCAGCTGTACCAACAACAAGAACGCTCGTTTGCCGCCGGCGAGCGCATTCAGCTCACCATCAATTGGAAGGCGAAGGGCTTGGCCAACCGGCAGCTCGGCACCATTGAGAGCCTCGATGCTCAGGGGAACGT
>JBAUOG010000909.1:0-25275 GCA_049579625.1 Bryobacteraceae bacterium | reverse complement strand
AAAGTTGCTCCTCCGCCGTTGTTGTAGCAAGGCCTCGAGGTGGTGAAACAGATGGTCAAAGCCGTTGATCTTCAGACCAACACATATGCGCTTTTGTTCTTCGCAACACTCAGAATAGTTGCGGAATCGTCGCCGGAGCTATATCTATTACGACTTAGCCGCAGTTTTGCAACGCTCTCAGAAGATCCGGTTTCTTCCGTTCGAGGACGGTTCGAGGGCAAGGTCGACCATTCTCGCTCCACTTTCACAGAGTCGAGTGGTTCAGCGGGCGGGTTAATCCGAGATGTTCGGGGACCGTATCCCATCACCCGCTTTTGGGAGCGCGCCCGCTGATTGACTCGATTGGCGGACGCCTACTTCGACAGCACCTTTTCGATCTCCAGTTGCCAAGGCGGGGCCTCGCCCCTTTTCTCCCTGGCTTGGCGAATGAAGCTTAGGTTCCGCGCCGTTGTCTCGCGCTCCCAAGGCTCGCGTGAACAAGCGAGCGCCTTCGGCAGCATCGTTTTGGCCTGGGTCTCGTCGCCGCCCAGGACCGCCAATTCCAGCAATGTTGCCCAATCCCAGTAGTCGGGCTTGCCATTCGCGATCTTTCGCTCCACCCCATAACGGACCACGGGCAAGATCTGGTCTTTACGGGGATCGGGCGGGTTCTTCATCTCCATCAAGGTGACTGCGTTGATACCGGGGAAGGCGTCTCTCCAATCGGCTTGAAACCCAGCCAAATAGGTTTCGATGGCCTTGTCGAGAAAGCCATCGGCGAGGAATGTCTCTCCAGCGTTCTTCGCATCGTCCCACTGGTCTTTATAGACCCGGCCTAAAAGACCCAGCGTCTCGCTGCTTGGGCCACGCTCCGCGATCAGCTTGGTTAAGACTTCCTCGGCTTCGTCGCGGCGCTTAAGCCGGTTCAGCGCGAATCCGAGTTGCTCTCTCACCATCACTGTCGCGGCCAAAGGCGGCGTCATTTTTTGAACCAGGTCGACCATCTCCTGCCAGCTTGAGGTCCCGCGATAAGAAAGGAAGAGATCAATCACGACGCCGGATTCCGTGTCGGCAATATTACCCAGCTCCTTCTCGACCGCCTTTACTGCGTCCTTGCCTTGCTTCTTCGCGACTTTCAATTTGCTCTTGAGGTCGCTTGAGTATTGCACCTGCTCCCGGAAGGCGTCGGTTTTCTCGTGTGGAACGGTTCCCGGCACCAATCCCTCCACGAGTTGAAACAGCGGGCTGTCCTGCTTCCCCTTTCGCGCCTCAATCAGCAGGTTGGCGATGGACTTTCTGGTTTCTTCGACCTGGGAGTCGTCTGGTAAACCAGCCTCGGTCAACTTGTAGTGCACGGTCCGGAGCATCTGAACATCGAAGGGCAAGCGACTATCCTGCGCAACCAGGGGCACGGTGCTCCACGGCCGAAATGCGTGACGAATGCCAAGCTCATAAAAGACGTTGGCGTTTGCCATGGTCAAATCTGCAACCGCGTAGGGGCAGAGGATCAGCCGCTCGAACATCGGCTTATGGATAATGCCTCCCACTGTCTCTTCATCAGCACGTAAGGGCTCCAGACCGGCATCCACGATAGCGGGCGCAATCACTTTGTTATAGACGGAGTCGAAATCGACCACGGATCCAGCCGGACTCGATTTCTTACCGAAGGGCATCAAAACGAAGCAAAGCGGTTTCACGATTCACCTCCGAACCCGGATGATTCACCTACACAATAGCTCACGGCGAGCAAGATGGTTTTGACTATAAAAGGTCGCTTCAGCTTTGCGGCAGAACAGGTGGCGGGGGCGGAGAGTTGGCGCTGCAGGTTGCTCTGAAAGTACCCGGAGGCCTTATCACGTTGGGACGCGTCTGCGTCGCGCGCTAACGCCAGAGTGTATCACAGCGTCTTGAGAAACTCCAGCAGGTCTTTCTTCTCGTTTGCCGGCAGCGACGTGCCGAATTCGTGGCCGTTGCGCCAGTTTCCCTGCGGCGAAGTGTCGTACCGGAACGTGTTGGGCGCTTCCTTCGTTACGATTCCCACCTTCAGCGGATCGAACTCGCGGCTGCCAACGTAGAACACCTGCGGGCGGTCTTTGGTCGGGTTCAGCAAGTCCCAGAGCGTGGGCACGGATCCGTTGTGGAGGTACGGAGCTGTCGCCCAAATGCCGTTTAGCGGGCGCGCTTTGTAGCGGGGCGTAGCGGCGGCGGCAATGGCTCGCTTGAACTCCTCCTTTTCCGTGATGGGATTCACCAGTATCCCGTCAACATTCCAAGGAACGCCTTCCTTGCGCACCACACCGCGAAGAACCACGCCATTGACCGAGGCCATGACGATCAGATGTGCGCTGGCCTCGGGGCCGAATGTGTTGAGTTCGATGATATCCGGATAGCCCTCGAGCGGCCCGGTCTTGGCCGTCCGGGTAGCGAAATTCATCGCCATGGTCGGATCCGTGCCGACCTCGGGCAGTGTTTTCAGAACTGCGGTGATCTGCCGGTCCTCCTGCTTTCTCTCGGGATCACCCAGGATGCGGTGGCAACCAACACAGTTATCTTCGTAGACCTGCTTGCCTCGAGCCAGGGTTTTGGCGTCCGCCAACGGGAGACAGTTCCTGGGCCACACCGGCGACCACAACGTCCGTACGATGTCTTCCAGGCGAATCAAGTTGGTGATATTCGCGGAAGAGATGAACTCTGGCGGCTTGGTTAGAAAAGCGAGCAGAGGAATCTTCCTTCCTGGCACCACCTCGACCTCGCCGAAGACGCCCAGCACCTCGCCGACATTACGGCCCAGCGGCCCCAGCGCCAGCAGCCTGGCATTGGGCGCCGAGCCGTTCCATTGGACCAGGTCATGCTGCGGCGTGTCCCATAGAAAAGGGTAGGACACCGGCGCGCTGATGGCCGGCGCATACGGCGGTCTGGCATTGGCCGGAATGTTGAAATCCTGTGCCAGGACGCGCGTGAAGATGTGGCCAATAGCGTCGACTCGCCCGTATCCAAAGGGCGTCGATGGAGTGTTTTCGCTCACGCGGGTTTGAAGTTCCAGAAGCTTAGCCTTCATTTGCTGCTGAAGTTTCTGGACATCGGCCGGACTCGGATTGTCGCTATGCAGGACGCGCTTGGAAAAACGGTCGAACTTCGCCGGCACGGCGGTTGCTGTCTCCAGCGCCGTCGTCGACTCCGCAAGAAACGTTTGAAAGTCGGCCAAGGTCGGGCCACCTTCAACGATCACTTGCTTTCCCGCAATGGTGAGACTTCCGGTGTGGCATGCCGCGCATGTCAGTCCAAGGTATGCATCGCCGGATGAGGCGACGTCTTTCGTGAAGCCGATCGGGAGGCCATCGGGGTTCTTCGGAGACGGGGGCACCCAGATGTAGCCGAAACGGTCCATATTTGACCGGTCGTGAAATAGCGTCTGGCCGGAGGGATCGGAAACTTCCAATGCCAGGAACCAGGAATAAGGCATCAAGTGGGATCCCTGCGGCGTGAACCAGAACTCCTGGCTTTGCTCGTGGGTCCAGCCTTGGTCGAGGTTGATCGCGTCGCAACTGGCCGGCGGCGCAGCGGCGAGGGCGAGGCCTTCGAAAAAGAGCATACCGGCGAGCAGAGTGATACGGGTTACATATGCGTATGGGACGCGCCCCTCAAGAGTCATGCCGCTAATTGTACGCGAAATCTCGGGGAGCGAGAGAGGGATGATGACCTAATTGAAGAGTTCAGATTATGGCCGCGGATGAACGCCGATCAACGCGGATTTAAACAGAAGTTGGGTCGAGGGTCCGAAGCCTTCGAGTGCGCTGCGGGACGGTCCGCCTGAGAACGGCATCCGCTTGCTGACGCGCGCGGTTCAGTGCTGGAGTGTTGAGCAGACGGATGCTGAGATCATTGCGAAGCCACGTCAAAGAAAGATTGATCTTTCCGTGAACCTTTTCTTCAGAAGACCGTCTTCTGGTAGAGTGGCAACCGTATACGCTCATGCCCAAGAAGCCAATTAACGATGGCGGTGTTCTGCTACAGGGAACGCTCGATATGCTGATTCTGAAGGCCGTTCTGCTGGCCCCGGCGCACGGCCATACCATCGCCCACTCGATTGAGAGCTCTTCAGAAGACGTTCTTCAGGTAGAGCATGGCTCGCTATATCCGGCCCTGCACCGGCTGGAAGACAAGGGCCTGATCGCGTCCTTCTGGGGCACGTCCGAAAACAACCGGCGCGCCAAGTACTACCGCATTACGCCGGCCGGGAAGAAACATCTCGGCGCCGAACGCAACCGTTGGGAAGAACTCGTGCAAGCGGTCGCCCGCGTGCTTGGTCCAGCTACCGAATGAGTGCGCGAGAGTGGCTCCGATTCTTTCAGCGCAAACGCAGAGAAGACGATTTCGCTGCCGAGGCGCAAGCCTACCTGGAAGAGGAAACCGCGCGCAATCTCGAGGCAGGCATGGACCTCAAGGAAGCCTTCGCGGCGGCGCGCCGGAAATTTGGCAACGCTACTGCAATCAGGGAGATTGACCGCGATATGAATACCCTAGGTTTCTTCGAAAGCTTCTGGCAGGATCTTAGCTACGGCGCCCGCCAGCTACGCTCCAATCCGGGCTTCTTTGTCGTCGCCGTGCTTTCGTTGGCACTCGGCATTGGCGCCAACACAGCCATCTTCCACTTGCTAGATGCGCTGCGCCTTCGCAGCCTGCCGGTCGAGAATGCGCAACAGCTGGCTGAAGTACGCATCGCCGAGAACGAACATTGCTGCAATGGCAACTTCACTGCCCGGCATTCCGACCTCACCTATCCCCTGTGGGAGCAGATCCGCAATCGCCAGCAGGTCTTCTCCAGCATCTTTGCTTTCGGCGATAACCGTTTTAACATCGGCACCGGCGGCGAGGTCCGCTATGTGGAAGGTCTTTGGGTCAGCGGCCAATTCTTTTCCGCGCTGGGCGTGCGTCCCGAACTGGGCCGCTTCCTCACTGCGGACGACGACCGCCCTGGCTGCACCGGTCCCGGCGTCGTTCTGAGCCACGCTTTCTGGCAGCACAACTACGCGGGCGCTCCGGCCGTTCTCGGTTCCAACATCTCGATCGAAGGTCATCCTCTTCCGATCGTTGGCGTGGCGCCTCCCTATTTCTACGGCGTCGAAGTGGGCAAGCGGTTTGACGTCGCGGTTCCCGTGTGTGCCGAGCCGCTCATCGCCGGCGAAGAAAGCCATCTTGCCAAGCGGCACCACTGGTGGCTCGCCGCAATCGGACGTCTCAAGCCGGGCGTCTCCGTGGCTCAAGCCACCGCCCAATTGCAAACCATCTCGCCGGCCGTGTTTCAGGAGACGGTGCCGCCCAACTACACGGCGGAGATGCAGAAGTATTATGCAGGCTACAAGCTGGAGTCGCGGGCCGCCGCCTCCGGCGTGTCGAATCTGCGCCATGACTACGTGAATCCCCTGTGGATCCTGCTCGCCATCGCCGGCCTGGTCCTTCTTATCGCTTGTGCAAACTTAGCGAATCTGCTACTGGCCCGCGCCGCTGCCCGAGAGCACGAGATCGCTGTTCGGCTGGCCATCGGTGCATCCCGCGGCCGTATCATCCGCCAGCTTCTGGCTGAGAGCCTTCTGCTGGCCTTCATCGGCGCCGCGGCCGGCGCGGGGCTTGCCCGGTGGCTGAGCCGCTACATGGTTGGGTTGTTGACCACCACCAACAATCCGCTTTTCATCGATCTCAACGTAGGCTGGCGGGTATTTGGTTTCATCGCGATGATGGCTGTTGTCACCTGCCTGCTGTTTGGCCTGGTTCCCGCTCTTCGCGCGACCCGGATGGGTACCGGCGCAGCTTTGAAAGGTTCCTCCCGATCCACCACGGCCGGCCGCGAGCGGAACGGCCTTCGCCGCGGACTGGTTGTTTCGCAGATCGCCCTCTCACTGGTGCTGGTCTTTGCGGCCCTTCTGTTCAGCCGCAGCTTCGTGAACCTCATAACCGCCGAAGCGGGCTTCCGGGCCGGGGGCGTTCTAATCACGGCTATCGATGCCAGCCGCGCGAACCTCACACCAGAGCGCCGCGGAATCCTTTATCGCGACTTGCTCGCGCGCATTCGCTCTATCCCAGGGGTCGAAGCGGCTGCCACCGCGAGCATCATCCCCGTCAGCGGCAACCGTTGGAACGACCGCATCGACCTGCTCGATGGCAAACATTCCGCATCGGTAATCAGCGACTTCAGCCGCGTTAGCCCACAGTACTTTCAAACCCTCGGCACGCCGCTGTTGGCGGGCCGCGATTTCACCGACCGTGACAACTTGTCCTCGCCTTCAGTTGCTGTCGTGAATGAGGCATTCAGCCGCAAGTTTCTGGGCGGCGGCAGCCCCATCGGCCTACAGATTCGAATTGTGACCGGCCCGGGTGAGCCGCCTGCTTCGTTTCAGATTGTTGGCCTCACGAAGGATGCGAAGTACATCAGTCTTCGCGCCGAATTCGAACCCACCGTGTTCGTGTCGGAGACTCAGAACCGCCGGCCGGAACCGGGTATTCGCTACCTGGTTCGCGCCAGCGGCAGCGCCGGACCGCTCTTCGCTGAGTTAAAGAAGATCGTTTCGGAAGAAAACTCGTCTCTGATTGTCTGGGACTTTGAAACGTTTGAAACACGGATCAAAGAATCACTGATTCTTGAGCGGCTGATGGCAACGCTATCCGGGTTCTTCGGGGTATTGGCGGCGGTCCTCGCCACCATTGGTCTGTATGGCGTGATCTCCTATATGGTTGCGCGCCGCCGCGGCGAAATCGGCATCCGCATGGCGCTCGGCGCCGACCGCAGCCAGGTGGTCCGGTTGATTCTGTCGGAGGCCAGTGTTCTGGTCTTGGTCGGCTGCGGGCTCGGTTTGTTGCTCTCCATCTTCGCTTCGCGGTCCGCCTCGGCCATTCTCTACGGCTTGCGTCCCTACGATCCGGTCACGCTCGCAGCGGCTCTGGTCCTGCTGGTGACGGTCTCGCTGGTGGCAAGCTTCATTCCGGCCACGCGCGCTTCCCGCCTGCAGCCTATGACGGCACTGCGGGAGGAGTAAGGAGCGCGGCGACGGGTACTTGAAGGGTAAGCCTCGCGCTCCTAACCCGGGTGGAACCAATTCCGGGCAACCGCTCCGTTAACCGTCGCGGCTCGGTGGGCTTTGCGGATTATTTGAAGACGTCTAAGAATCTTCGAAAGACGGTGAGAGAAGTCGTTCCTGGAAATCACTCACAGTTTGTCAGCAATGTTGAGGGGATGCGGATGTTTCTCCACTCTTTCGCCTCAAGGAAGGGTAAAGCATCGGTGTATCCAGCCGATATGATCGCTATGAGCCAATTGGCCGTCGCCTGGGCTGTCTCGGCAGCCGCCGTCGTCTTTCTTATCGTCTGCGCGTGGCACAACCGGCGCAGTGGATATCAAAGGAGGCGGTCGGGTGTGTCTGGGATTGAGGATGCATTGGGTTGGCTGGTCGAGTTCCGTGCGTCGCTGTCGCCGGAAGAGGATGCTGCCGTCCCTGCGCGCGCCGCACCCCTGGAGAGGAATCCGGTTTTAAGCTAGCGCTTTCGGCGCATTCATCGCGCGTGAACCCCAGGGGGATGAGCGTGTGCCCTCGGGTACGGCGCTCCGTCATGTATCGTAACGCCCACTCTCCTCCGTACACACACGGTGTGTCTATAATCTAGGCTGTCGACACCAGAGCGCGATTCACCATTCCCAACACGAGCCCGGCTACGTCACTCTCCCCGCCGCAGCTTTCAGCCAGCGCATCGAAGAATTCAAAGGACGTAAGCGCATATAGGGTCGCGATCCTCTGTTTCCTGTCGTCCGTATCTTTCCGGCCACTTCTCTTGCCCAGTTGGTCGACCACCCGCGCCGCGGCCATTTGCCTTCGCTGGTTTCTCGCCTCTAACACCGCGCCCAACTCCGGGTCGATGGCGGCGATGCCGTGAATTCGCCGGAGCAGCAACCGGTTCCCGGCCCAGAAGCCCGTGAACACTTCCGCGAACTCCGCCAGCATCGCTTCGGTATCGGTCTGCTGCATCACGGCCCGCATTCGCTCCATGCCCCCATCCAGGGCGAGTTGATCGAAAAGAGCTTCCAGGACTCCTGTTTTCGTGCCGAACAAGTTGTGAACCGTCTGGCGCGTCACGCCGCTCGCGCGGGCGAGAGAGTCCATCGTCAGTTGCAGAAATCCGTTGGACTCCAGTTGCGACCGCGCCGCGCCGAGAATGGCTGCCCGCTTCTGATCGGAGTTCTCCAGCCGTCTGCCCAGCGTGTAGGGCCGTTTGCAAGCGGCTGACTTTTTGGTCGCCACAAGCACCATCCTACTGGTTCCACAGTTAACTTGACAATGTGTCAAATTAAAGTGAAAATGGGGTTCGTGAAAGGTGAAGTGCCGCTAAGAACCGGATCCCGCACTGGAAGCGCCGTTAAGGTGCCCGTCCGGGGGTGGCCTTCCCTCTGGCTTCGCATTGGGTATTGGGCTTGCATCGTGATCGCCGTCGCGGCTGTCGTGCGACGTGTGTTGGCCCTGGCGTATCCACCGCGCTCTGTTGCGCCCCAAGTTGCAGGACTCGATGCGCTATTCGCGTCGCACGCGGCGCTGACGCTGGCACACATTCTTCCTGCCTTGGCCTTTGTCCTGGTAACACCTTTCTTCGTTTTGCGCAGATCTGAGAAAACCGCTTGGGCCGAACGTCTGTTGTTTCCACTGGGTGCGGTTGTCGGCCTGACTGCCTACGCGATGACGAGCGTCGCATCCGTGGGCGGCTGGACGGAGCGCTCGGCGATTCTGTTTTTCAACACGCTTTTCTTGTTCGAGTTGTTCCGAGCCTGGCGGTACTGGCAACGCGGCGAGTCTGCTCTAAAGCGACGCTGGATGCTGCGAGCCATCATCGTCCTGCTGGGCATCGCGACCACCCGGCCGGTGGTGGGACTGTTCTTTGCGACCAGCCCACTCACTCATCTGACGCCGAGCCAGTTCTTCGGCGTCGCATTCTGGATCGGCTTTTCGATCAACACCGTGGTCGTCGAGCTTTGGCTCCGTTCCCGCGATCGATCCCGCTCGAACGCGGATATGGACCGCTGATCGGGCCCGGATTTATCAGCAAGAAATTACCAATGAGCAATACTTCGGACCCTGTTGCTTCGCCGCAAGGCTTGCTCCTGGCGGTCGCCGGAGAGATGAGCTGGTTCCAACTCCGCAGATGCTCTTCCTGGTTCCGGTGACGCGTTTTCCGGGTTTCATTCGGCTGATCGCCGTCGGGTTTGCTTTGCCGAAGGCGCCACGTGGCGCACTCGCGGCTGAATGAACGAACGCCGGGGCTAGGGGACACGGGGCCGATCGAACGCGGTGCGGGCTAGCCGGCGCGCTTGATCATATATACTGATAAGCATATATATGCTTATATGACGAGAAGCACTGTTGAGCCCGAAACCACCCGTCTCACGATTACTTGGTCCAAAGAGGCCGATCGTGCCTTGCGTACCTTTTTGGGTTCCCAGGGCATGAAGAAGGGTGATCTCTCGAAGTTCATCGAGGAGGCTGTCCGCTGGCGTATTTTTCATCAGACCGTCCGCGAAGCCCGCGAAGCTTTTGCGGACGTTTCCCCGGACGCACTCCAGAAGATGATTGACGAGGCAGTCGAAGACGTTCGGGCGAAACACTATCGGAAGCGCGCCGAACGGCCCTGATGCTCGTCATCCTTGACACCAATATCCTGCTATCCGCACTGCTATCTCCTTCAGGAGCGCCCGCCCGGCTTCTAGACTGTTGGGAGCGCAAAGCGTTCACTCTGGTCGCCTGCGATGCACTCATTGCGGAATTCCGTGATGTCGCTAGTCGCCCGTTTTTTCGAGCGAGATTTCGCGCCAGCGCGGCTGAACTGTTGGCGGCGGGCCTTCGCGACTTTTCTCTTTTCTGCAGGGATCTGCCCGCAAGCCCCGTCGCACCTGATCCGAAAGACAGTTACTTGCTCGCACTGGCGGAAGCAGGCCCAGCCGGGTTCCTGGTGACCGGGGACAAGCAGCTCCTCGCTCTGCAACGGCATAAATCCACACGGATTATTACTCCTGCGGCAATGGTCGAGATTTTGAGGGAAGTTGAGACCGGAAACTGACTAAGCGGCATGACCGGGGTCCGTTCATTCGCGCTGATGAAAAGCCGAGACGAATCTAATCTAACTAATCTCGGCGCAGCCGGCTAACAGCCGGCGCCACGTCGAAGTGAGCAGGCGGCCTCGGCATCCTGTTTGCGGCAAAGCCGCGCTGTGCCACGAGTTTCTGACACTTGTGACGGGCTGCGGCTCACTGCTTGCTAACGTCGATCATGTTGTCGTCGGAAATCCGGTCAATGAGCTTGTTGTACGGGTCGATGCCGGCTAAGGTTGGTTGTTGGTCGACCACGATGACAAAGGTCTTGCGCTCGTCCGTGAACTTTTCCTTCTTCAAGTAGAGAGGCTTTTCTTCGTCTTTCTTGCCGCTGAAGACGCCGATCTCGATGTAGTCGTTGAGCGCCATCGGGCTTTCCGCTCCGTTGCCGTCGGCTTGCACCTTGCGAGCCTGGACGTCGAGCGTGACTTTGTACTTGCCGTCCGAGGTTTTTTCTGATTTCGCTGAAATCGCTTTGTTGTCGTAAAGAACAATGCGGTTGAAGCCGTCGTCGACCAGGTACTGAAGCTCCGGCGGGGTTTGGACTTTGATCGCATCGACCAGCATGCGGGTATCCGTGTAAGGCCGGCTGACGGCATCGGAGGCACGCGCGTTGTCGCCGGCATCCACCTGGTTGTGGGCGTTCGCGTAGCGATACTCCATGAGGAAGTTGTGCAGCGCGAGATTGAGCTTGTCTTCGCCGATATAGTCGGCGAGCGTGTAGAGGATCTGGCCACCCTTCTGGTACCAGACGTAGTCCTCCCGCTGAACCAGCGCGAGTGGCGGTTCATGGCGGCTCTCGCCGGCACGGCCGCGCAGATACCTGTCGAGCTCGTGACGAAGGTATCGATGCATCAGGTCCCGGCCGTACTTATGCGCCATCACCTGTAGCGCCGAGTACTCGGCCAGGCTCTCCGACATCATGTTGGATCCTTCTACGTCTCCGCCAATCAGCTGGTGTCCCCACCACTGGTGGCCGAGTTCGTGGGCGGTCACAAAGTACGTGAAGTCGATGTCGGTTGGTTTCTTTACGCGGCCGATGAAGCCCATCCCTTCCGAGTACGGAATGGTGTTAGGGAAAGACTGAGCGAAGCTGCGATAGCGGGGGAACTCGAATATGCGGTATTGAGCGAACTGGTAAGGGCTGAAGACACGCTGATAGTAGTCGAGCCCTGAACGGGAACTCGCCAGCATGTCGTCGATGTCGTAGGTGTGGGCGGGAACATAATACACCTCCAAGGAGGCATCGCCGCCCGGCCCCTTGTAAGCTTCCTTCCGGGTTTGATAGCGGGCGGAGATGTAGGCGAAAAAGTCCTGGATATGGGTTGAACCCATGCTGTATTCGAAGTAGCGCCGGCCATTTGCTTGCCATTCGCGTTGCAGGTAGCCAGGCGCGATCGCGATCTGGTCGGCGGAAGTACTGACCACCGTGTGATACGTGATCCAATCGGATTCGCCGGCGGTGAAAAGGTTGTTCAACGAGTGCACGGGATCGCCGCGATGGGCCATCTCTTCCAGCGGCGGCAGGTTCAGTTCTCTCCGGCGGCGCGGATCGTCAAGCTCCACACTCCGGTTGTAGCCGATGTAGGGAAAGTATCCTGAATCGAAGAACGTTCCGTTATACGCAAACTCGGGCAGCTCATTGCCATCCCGGAAGCCGCGCGTTTGATGGCCGACGTTGCAGGTGAGAATGAGAGTCTCGCCGGGCGCTAACGGCTGGTCCAGCGCATAGATCGAATACATGTTGCGAGGCGCGGAACTAAGCAGACGGAATGGGCGGTCGAAATGAACGTTGCTGACCGACTGATGGTCATCGGTGAGATGGATCCGGGCGATCGGCTGATTGGTCTTGTTCTGCAGCGTCATACGGGCGGTTCCGTCGAAGGAGCGCCGTTCGGGATAGATGTTGATGGTGGCCTCGACCGCCGTGACCTTGGGTTGAAGCAGGTTTTCGTACTGTTTGAACTGACGTTCGTAATCCGCCTGAATGGCACGACGGGCGTCGTCGTTGAGGTACTCGTTGAGCACGTGCGCGTTGTAGAAGTACCACCCGCCGGAACCGATCGCGATCAGCGCGAAAAGTAACGCGAGCGGACCCAGCCGGGGAGTCAACAGCATGGCTTGGTGGATTCGGGCCCGTAGGGAGTCCTCTTCACCCCGTCGCGACAAGGCGATGGAGAGGACACCCAGAAAAGCCGCGATGGACAGCCAGTACGTAGTTGCCCAGAAGATGGCAGGGACGAAATGGCCGTAGCCGTTCATATCAGAGTAGGTGTAGGCGGGGACTTGACCGATCAGGTAGAGGGTGTTCTGCCAGCCGAAACTGTAGAGGATCGGCATCAGTACAAAAATGCCGATTATGATGCCGTGGCCCACAAACTTGTTGGACACGACGGTCTGGACAAAAACTGCAAATAGCGCGAACAAGAGGATCTGCGGGAAGGTGACTACATAGAGTTCCTTGAAGTACTGAAGAAACTCGTAGTGGTAGTAGCCGGCGATGGTCTGCATGGTGATGCCCACGAACATCGCGACCGTGAGCAGGATAACCTCGACCACGATGATGGCGGTGAATCGGGAGAGCCAGTCGACGGATTCGCGCATGGGCAGCGCGTCGTGAATGCCGTCGAAGTGGGTATCGCGCTCGCGCCACAGCAACTCGGCGGAGTAGAGAGTGGCGACGATGTAGAGGAACAAGGTAGCGCTGCCTTCAACCGCCTGCAGCATCAGATAGGTGACTGGCCAGACGTCCCGTCCGGCAACGCGGCCGGCGAACTGTCCGTTATTGATGCCGAAGGCCACTAGCAGCGCGACGATTGCCCAAAACGGTATGTCACGAAGAATGTTCTTCAAGCGAAGGCGCGTGAGTGAGGAGTATTGGGCCAAGGTCGTAGCTCGCGTAAAGGCCTGATGAACCCGTGGTAGGCGAGCCGCAACCAGGGAGCGAACGGGCCGTTCCTCTGCCAGGTCCTCCTGCTTCCGCTTGGCTGCGCGGCGCCCTTGGGCTCGAGCCGTGAGAGCCTCGACGGACATCGGAAAAAGCACCCATACAGCCGCCAGCGATGCCAGGCCCACTGCCAGCCAAAGCATGCGGTTGTAAAGGAAGATGCCGTTCGCCAAGGCCGGCGACCAGGTTACGAATAGCGTGTTCTTCTCGATCACGGTCCAGTAGCGGGTGACATCGTCCAACAGGATCAGGCCGATCGGGTCGACAATGCCGGACCAGAAACGCTCCAGGGAACGGGTGGCGGAGAAGACCGTGATGCCGATGACGTAGATCATGAACAACGCGACGCCCTGCAGGTAGACGATGAACAGTCTCCGGGTCAAAGCGGCAATCGCGAAGAAGGCCGAACCGAGAAAGAAAATCTGGACAACGACGACGGAGAGGAAGGGCTGAAGGTAAGCCCAGAGGTAGTTCGGGCCGATGCGCGCATGATCCGCCCACGGCGCAAATGTGCCGAGGTAAGCGCCCAGGACTACGCCGGAAAAGGCGAAGACCGTGGTGACGAAAGAGCCGGCCCAGCGTCCGCCCAGATAAGCAAATTTAGAGATGGGCTTGGTAAACAGGATCTGGTAGGTGTCGCGCTGGAAGTCGCGGAGGATGGAGGTGCCAAAGATGGCGGCGATCACAATGATGCCGAAAAGCGCCGAGCCGAGGTCGTTGTAGGTATTGGCATAGGCCGAGTTAAGCAGGATCTTGCCGTTGCCGCCACCGAGCGGGCCGAAGTCCCGGGCAGCCACGTTGAGGAAAGAAAACGTCAGCCAGACTGCAAAGTAGACGTAGGTGGAGAGGCTCTTGAATCGGAACTTGAGCTCGAAGGTGAAGAACTCCCAGAAGAGTGGCATGGTCGAATCCCTCGCGTCTAATTCCGATTCTGGCGCTTGGCCATCTCGGACAGGTTCAGGAAGTACACGTCCTCCAGGTCGGAATCGACGGCGTGGAAGCCATCGCCCGGAGAACTGTCGGCATAGATCCGAAGTTCATGCTGTCCGCCCACCAGGTGACTGGAGATTACGTGGAACTGAGCCTCAACGGCGTGCAACTCGTCGTCCGTGGCGACGACCTTTGACCAGATCTTGCCGTTGAGCGCGCCAATCGTCTCGTTGGGGGCGCCCTCCAGCAACAGCTCGCCCGAGGCGATGATGGCCATACGGGCGCAGAGCTGGCGAACATCGTCCACGATGTGGGTGGAAAGTATGACGATGCGGTCGCGGCCGACCGAGGAGAGGAGGTTCAGGAAGCGATTCCGTTCGGCCGGGTCAAGGCCCGCCGTCGGCTCGTCCACAATGATGAGGCGGGGATTCCCGAGCAGGGCTTGGGCGATGCCGAAGCGCTGTTTCATGCCGCCGGAGTATGTGGATAAGGATTTCTTGCGGACCTCCCATAGATTGGTTTGGTGGAGCAGAGCGTCCACGGTCTCCTTACGTTCGCCTGCGGAGGCCACGCCCTTCATGACGGCTAGGTGGTGGAGCATGTCCTGCGCCGAGATCTTGGGGTAGACGCCAAACTCCTGCGGCAGGTAACCCAGGACGCGGCGAACCGCATCCTTCTGACGGAGTACATCGATGCCGTCGAGATCGATGGAGCCGGAGTCGGGATCCTGAAGCGTAGCCACGGTACGCATTAAGGAGCTTTTGCCGGCTCCGTTCGGACCGACCAGGCCGAACATGTTATTTCCGATCGAGAGCGAAAGATTGTTGATCGCCCTGACTCCGTTCGGGTACGTCTTGGAAAGACCCGTGATGGTAAGTGCCAAACGCCTATCTCCTTGTGTGCCAATCCTCGGCTCTGCTGCCGGATTCGGTCCCACTGCTTGGGCGGGCGCACAGCCGTAATGGTTTCAGCATTTTAGCAGCTTTCGGCGGCACGGGGGCCGGTCGAAGAGGCTAGAAAAGTACCAGGATGGTCACCGCGCCAGTACCAACGACGGCGGGGATCTCGCCCGCTTTCCTGGTGATTCGGTTGAACTTCCGGGGGCATTTAATCGTTTGTCATGTTGTAAGCCGATGCGCGATTGACCTACGATAGGCGGCGTAGCCAGTTGTGGTAGGGAATTGGGCGCGGCTTTCGTGGGAATACGAGAATGTCCGCCGCATCCATCGCCACCGTCTCTTTCGGCTCTAAAGCCTTCGGGCCGGGCTACACTTGGGCTACCGGCGTAACGGTGGCAGGGACCTCAAAAACCTTGGATGCGGATCTGAGTCTTGTAGAGCGATGCCTGGGGGGCGACCAGGCGGCCTGGGAAGAGCTGGTCAAAACCCAGAGCCGGCGTGTGTACGCTATCTGTTATCGCTTTACGGGAAAAGACAGCGAAGCGCAAGACATGACGCAGGATGTGTTTCTGCGAGTCTTCAAAACGCTGAGTTCGTTCCGCTCGGGTGAGGGCTCCTTTGTTGTGTGGCTGACGCGGCTGACGCGGAATCTACTGATCGATCACTACCGCCGGACGAAGCTGGACCGGGCAACCGATTCGATCGAAGACCAGTTGCCGGTGATGGAAGGAAAGACGTCGCAGTTTGACCGAACCGATGGATTGCTGGCCGGCCGCGAAGCCAGTGAGTTGCTGCAGACGGGCTTGCAGAAGCTGTCGCCTGAGTTGAGAGAGGCTGTGATTTTGCGGGATCTCGAGGAATTGGAGTATCGGGAAATTGCCAAAGTGTTGAACGTGCCGGAAGGCACGGTGAAATCGCGACTGAATCGTGGCCGCGCGGAATTGGGCCGGGTGTTGAAACGTCACAAGGTGGCTGTATGAACTGCGTCGAATTCGAAGTCCAGCTCAGCGACTATCTTGATAACGTCATCGCCGAGGCCGATCGGCGAGCCCTGGAATTGCACGCCGGCGAATGCCCCTTGTGCCAGGAGTTGATGCAGGACGCTCGCATGGCGATTGGTTTCATGGAGCGCGTCTCTGATGTAGAGGTTCCGCCGGAACTGGTGACGCGGATTATGTACCACGCGCCCAACGGCCGTTTGCGCCATCCTTTGGAACGCCGCAGCGTGTTGGGCTCCGCGTTCTCCAGATGGTTCCAGCCGGTGCTGCAGCCGCGGTTCGCGATGGGCATGGCTATGACGATTCTTTCTTTCGCCATGCTGGGCCGCTGCACTGGCGTGACGGTGAATAAGATTTCGCCGGCCGATTTGAGTCCGGCCAAGGTTTGGGGAGACCTGGAAGACAAGGTTCTTCGCACCCGGGATCGGACCACCAAGTATTACGAGAATCTGCGGCTGGTCTTTGAGGTGAAGTCGCGGTTGAGGGAGTTACAGGAACAACAGGATCAGGCATCACAGGACAACGCAGGCCGCCAGGGCGGAGCTTCCAAGTCCGGCACAACGGCGCCTGAGGGGGGTAAATCGAAATGACTTGCTATCAACATCCAGAAACGGCAGCAGTGGCATTCTGCCGGTCGTGTGGGCGCGGACTCTGCGCCGTTTGCCAGCGGCCCGCTGAGGGCACAGTTTTTTGTCAGGAGCACGTACCCATGCAATACACAGGGACTTACAGCAGCGCCCCGCCCGATATGGCGGCCAACCCATATACCCAGCAGGCCCCTCCGCCCATCGCCGCGCAATCCATGCGCACCTCGCCCGGTCTCGCCTTCTTGCTGGGGCTTCTCCCTGGTGTGGGAGCCATCTACAACGCACAGTATGTGAAGGGCTTCCTGCATGTGGCCATCTTCGGCCTGCTGATCACGCTGATCGACAACGATCATGGGGGTGGCCAAGCCTTCCTAGGGATACTCACGGCCGCCTGGTATGCGTACATGCCGTTCGAGGCATACCATACCGCCAAGCGGAGACAACTGGGTCTGCCGGTCGACGAATGGTCGAGCTTGTTGCCCAAAGGCACGGTCCCCGGCCGCATTCCGGTGGGCCCGATCGTGTTGATCGTGCTGGGCGTCATCTTCCTGCTCTCCGAGTTCGACCTGATCCGGTTTCGGGACATCGCCCGGTTCTGGCCTGTGCTGTTGATCCTGATCGGCGCTTATTCGCTGTTCAACCGGTTCTCACCGGGCCATCCGCCAGTCCCGCCGTCGTACCCCGGTTATCCCGATGCAGGGATTCCCCCGGACCAGGGCCCGATCGAGGTGCATCATGAACAATAGGTGGGGTCTCTATGCGCAGGCCGTGCGCGGACCGGTTCTTCTGGTTGCGCTGGGCATACTCTGCGCCATGCATCAGGCCGGGGTGCTTTCGCTCTCGCGGACGTGGCCGCTGATCATCATCGTGGTGGGGGTGTTGAAGCTGATTGAGCGGGCGTTTCTGCCCACTCCCGTTCCACCTCCGTTCCCGAGCCAATGGGCCGGTCAACCGGCTGGCCCTGGCCCATACCAGTATCAAGGCTTCACCAAAACCCCGGGCGCACCCGGAGCGGCTCAGTCGTCGCCACCCAATCCGCCCACCGGAGGAACAAGACAATGAGACCACGAGGATCCATCGTCGGACCGCTGATCCTGATTACTATCGGCGTTCTGTTCCTGATGCACACAATCTGGCCGGAGTTCTCAGTCGGCGATATTATCAGTCGCTACTGGCCTTTCCTGCTGATCGCCTGGGGCGTCCTGCAGCTGATCGAAGTAAGCATTCGCTTCGGCCGGAACACTCCTCTGCCCGCCAACGGCATCAGTGGCGGCGGCTGGTTTCTGGTAGCAATCATCTGCCTGGTGGGGCTCGGCTACTACGAAGTCCATAACCGCACCGATACGTGGTGGAGGCGAGCCGGCATCGAACAGGGTGTGGAGATGTTCGGAGACGCGCACGATTACGAAGTTGCGCTCGTCACGAAGAACGCCGGGAAGACTCCGAAGGTCATCATCGAGAACTTCCGGGGCGACGCCAAGATTACCGGCGCCGACGTTACCGAGGTTTCGGTGACCGGACACAAGACCATTCGGGCACTCGATGAAGGCGAGGCCAATCGCGCCGATAAGGCGACACCAGTGGAAGTTGTGAACGATGGGAACAACATCGTGATCCGCTGCAACCAATCGAACGCCAAGGGCCGCACTCGCATCGCGACCGACCTGGATATCACGGTCCCTAAGGGAGCGGCCATTGAGGCGAACGGGCGCCAGGGCGACTTTCAAGTCAACAACCTCGGCGGTAATGTCGACATCGTCAGCGAAAGCGCTGGCGTGCGAATCCAGGACGTGGACGGCTACGTGAAAGTAGACACGCGCGGCAGCGACATCGTGCGCTGCACCAACATCAAGGGAACGGTTGATCTCAAGGGCCGTGGCACCGACGTAGAACTGGAGAAGATCGGCGGCCAGGTTTCCATCCTCGGCAGCTATTCCGGTACGGTTTCGATGCGTGATCTCGCAAAGCCCCTGCGGCTTGAGGGAATGCAAACCGATTTGACCGTGCAGAAGCTTCCGGGACAGATCCGCATGGAGCGCGGCACTTTCAGCGGCGAGAATCTCGAAGGGCCTATCCAGTTGACGACGCGCGCAACCGACGTCGAGATGAACGGCTTCACTGACTCGCTGCAGCTCGAAGTTGATAAGGGCGACATTGATCTGCGACCCTCTCGTCTCCCGCTGGCCAAGATGAACGTACGAACCCGCAGCGGCAACATCGAAATTGCTGTGCCGGAATCGGCAAAATTCGAATTGAAGGCTGCCACCGATCATGGTGACATCGAGAACGAGTTCGGGGAACCGCTCAAGCAAGTCAGCTACGGGAATGGCGCGAAACTCGAAGGCATGGTCGGGACCGGTCCCAATCTAAGCCTGGTTACCGAACGCGGCACGGTTACCGTTCGTAAGGCTTCGGCCAATTCGACCAACGACAAGATGCCAGGAAAAATGAAGCCGGGAACCGATGACTCCGACGATCAGCCGCTGCCTGCGCCTGGCACGCCCGCCGCGCCGAAGAACCCTAAGCCGCCCAAACTGCCTGTCGGAAAGTCAGTCGAGTTATAAGCGATTGCGGGGCCGCGGCTCGCTCCCCGAACCAGGCATGCTCTGGGAATCTGCGTTAGAACTTCGGCACAGATCTCACCTTGAGCGCCAGAGCGTACACCCGCAATGATGAAAAAGGATGCCGACCGGGGACAGGCGCCTGTGTCCCAAGGCGCACACAAGATCCGCATCTCATCATCAATGCTCGTCGCCGCGTGGACACAGCGAGCCTGTCCCCAGATCATCAATCCTTGTTTTCAGAGCAACCGCGCGCGTAAAGCAAGCGGATCTTTCTGAGCCGCGACCGTGAAGGGAGCGGACAGCTTTCTGAGGCGCGACGGTCACGGAGCGCTTTCTACGCGTGCGTCGCTCTCCGCCTCGGAGCAAGCAAGCGGATGCACGCCCAAACAGTCCCAGAATGCTCTACGGCTTCTTACCGTCGGGGCTCGGGTAGGCTTCGCAAACGTTGGGGCTGTCAGCAGATTGCCATTCTGAGGCCCGAAAACCCTGGATGAAGTTCAGGCCGCGCCGCTACTCGATGGCGTGTACAGCGACCAGGTCTGATTCCATCGGCACGCCGGCGGAGATATGAACATCCAACACGGCCTCAAACGGCTTGCCGAAGGATCCGTGCGCGTGTTTTAGTCCCTCGCTCAGCGTGTGCAGGGTGTTGGCGTGGCAGACATATTCGACGGCAGCGCCAGTGCCGAGCGTCGTGGTTCCCGCCAGGATGAGGACGTAGTAGGAAGGATCGATCCCACGGGCCAACGCGATTAAAGCGTAGTCTTCCTTGATGGGGATGTCCGGCGCGGCGGCATAAACCGCTTGCTCACCCGGCTGCGGGCGCATGTTAACCAGCGAGACGCCGCCCTTGCTTGGTCCCGTGTCCAGTCTCTTGAAGACGAAGTCCTGGGTACTGGGCCAGTCTCGCAGCGATAAGTTCTCTGCCGGCGAGCCCATGAAGATCAGGTTGCGGCTCTTGGCATCATCGAGGGACACCAACCGCCCGCGCTTCACGTGGAGTTCGTGATGCAGCAAAGCGAAGGTTGAGTCCAGTTCGTGTACGCCCAGCACCTCACCGACACCTGTGTAGTGATCGAGGATGTGCTCCGGAGAGTCTGTTTGTGGATCAAAGTATCTCAGGCCTGTACCAGGCCGGCCTATAAAAGCCGCATTACTGAAGATGACCCAGGGAGCCTCCGGGCTCGTGGTGAAGACTTTCCAAAAACCGATTAATTCGGGCGACAACGTCTCAGAATCGAGGGACGTGCGGGCTTGTGGCCGGGGATAGATGAGGAATCCGATGAAGGCCAAGGCCACTAACAGACAGCCCGCCAATACCAAGCTGGCGATCTGCCACTCCCGAGAAATAAGGTGGGGAGGCTGGGGCGGTTGTTCCGCAACAGTAGCCGCGCCCGCGAAAGCCGGCTGCTCCGGAGCAGGCGCTTCGACGACGGCAGGTTCGCGATGCACGAAACTCACCATGTAGATCCCGCGAGGGATCTCGACAATGATGAGGTCGTCTTTCCCTTGGTCCGCGTAATATTCGGCGAGCTTCGTCCGGAGGCGTCCGGTTTGGACGCGAACGGTGGAATCCAGTCTAGAATCGAAGTTCGGCCGCCGGCCAAACACTTCGGTGGCTATCTGATATTCTCTCGCTGGGACGCCAGGGAATTCGATGGCGCGTTCCGCCAGATAGCGGAGCAGCTTGCACAGAGATTCTGAGCCATGCAACACTTCGCTGTTCACAAGCCGTTGGATCTGGCCGTGCTCAGCGGTGAAAGCCGGGCCTGTAACAGACATCGTTAATGAACATAACAAGGTCTCCAAACGATTGCAATAGTTGAAATTATTGATGTCACCTCAAGTAACAGATGCAACAATTCTTAATTTAGCCCCAATTGATGTTTAGCCTGAGTAAACCCGCCGAAGGAACCTGTGTAACCGGCAGTTTGAGCCGGCTAACCTGGCTATTGCTTGTTCTAACGCATGTAGCCAACTCCGCCGTTCCAATTACGTTCAGCAAAGATATCGCTCCAATTGTTTTCACCCGCTGTTCCCCCTGCCATCGCCCCGGTGAATCGGCACCCTTTTCGCTGTTGTCCTACCAGGACTTCCGAAAACACGCATCTCAAATTGCCGTCGTTACCTCGCAACGCATTATGCCCCCTTGGCCGCCTGAGGCAAACCATGGTGACTTCCTGGGCGATCGCCACCTGACGGAAGCCCAAGTCAAGCTGATTGCCGACTGGGTGAAACATGGTGCGCCGGAAGGCAATCCGGCCGAAGCGCCCGCCCCGCCTCACTTCACGCAAGGCTGGCAAATGGGTGTCCCCGACCTGGTGATCCGGATGCCACACCCCTATCAGCTCGGGACGGAGGAGAGCGACGTCTGGAGGAACTTCATCGTTCCAACGGGCTTAAAGGAAACCAAATACGTCCGAGCCCTGGAGTTGCGCCTTGACCATCCGAGGGCGGTCCACCATGCCAACATCGTGCTCGACCGGGCTCAGACGCTCCGCCAGCGGGATGGCAAAGACGGCTTGCCCGGATTTCCCGGCATGGACGTGACGACCGAAGCGGCTGCCAACGACTTTGATCCGGACTCCCACTTCCTGTTCTGGAAACCTGGCACTGTTCCGACGAGGGAGCCGCCCGATATGAGTTGGAAGCTGGATCCGGGTACGGATCTGATTCTGAATCTGCACATGAAGCCCACCGGAAAACCAGAGTCGATTCAGGCTGAGATCGGCCTGTATTTTTCAGACCGGCCTCCGACCCGCTTTCCGATGCTGGTCCAACTGGAGCATGATGGCGCCATTGATGTTCCGGCTGGCCAGAGTTCTTCGGTGACGGACGAACTGGTGCTTCCGGTGGACGTCGAGGTGCTGGCGATCTACCCGCACGCCCACTTTCTGGGGAAGGTCGTGGAGGCTTGGGCGACGCTGCCCGATGGCAGCCGGCGTTGGCTGATTCGGATACCCGATTGGGATATCAACTGGCAGGCCGTATACGACTACAAGAGCCCCGTGTCGTTACCCAAAGGCACGACGCTGGCCATGAAGATTACCTACGACAATACGGACGCCAACCCGCGGAATCCCAACCATCCACCGAAACGAGTTGTCTCAGGCAACCGCGGCGAAGACGAGATGGGTCATGTTTGGCTGCAACTCCTGCCAAAGCCGGAGGGAAGTGGGCAGAAGGATTCAAGGCTCGCGATTCAGGAAGCTGTTATGCGGCGGCGGCTGGCAAAGTATCCTGCCGACTTCCTCGCCCACTACAACCTGGGCGCCGTGCTTCAATTGCGCGGAAAGCTCGATGAGGCCATCGTGCAATACCAGGACGCCTTGCGCGGCGAACCGGCAAACGCTACAGCACGAAACAGCTTGGCTACAGCGCTGCTCCTGGAAGACCGCGTACCGGATGCGATTCGCGAGCTTCGAGAAACACTTCGGATTGACCCATCGTACTCGAATGCCCGATATAACCTGGCGCGTGCCCTGGCCGACACTGGCGATGCCGACGGCGCGGTGAAAGAGTTTGCGACCTTACTGGAGCGAAAGCCAGACGACGCTGACGCGCAAGCCGGCTTGGGTGGGGTCTACTTCCTGCAGAAGCGATATTTGGAAGCGGTTACACATCTTCAGGCCGCTGCAACGCTTGATCCAACCAGCGCTGATATTCAGGCAAGTCTCGGGTCCGCGCTGGCACTGAGCGGAGACCTCGAAGGTGCGGTTCGGGCATTTCAAAGAGCTCTGCAGCTTGACCCCAGCCATGAAGCGGCTCGCGCCAACCTCGCTATCGCATTGTCAACGCTTAGACAGAAAAGTAAGCGTTTACAATAACTTGGGCGTTGCCGAGCAACTCGGCACTCGATCCAGAACAGCGGTAACAAGGCGGTAACAAGGTAGTGACGGGCGATTTCGCCCCCTTTTTTTGCAACGAGTTAAGATCGTTAACTGCATCCAACGTGAACCAACTTCCCAGACCGGACTAATAGATTAATACTGCTAGGGTGATTCTATTAGTCTAAGAATCAGCAGGGGCCGTACCCGTTTGCTTTAGCGGGTTCGGAAGTTTCTGAGCGTTCAGAGGTTGTCTCCAAGGAGAGAAAAGTATGGGAGTTTTAAGGGGTCGTTGGACGGTTTGGGCCGTCGTTGCAATTCTCACGGCAGTTTTAACCGGTAGCGCCTCGGCGCAGCAGGTGTTTGGAAGCATTTACGGCACGATCACGGACGCCTCGGGTGCAGCCGTGGCGAACGCCAAAATCACAATTTCGGATCCTGCGAAGGGCACCACTTCCGAAGTCACCACGGACGCTGCTGGCAACTACCGAAAAGGTCAGCTGATTCCTGACACCTACAAGGTAACGATCGAGGCGCCGGGGTTCCAAAAGGTCGTATCGAGCGACATTGTCGTTGAAGTGGACGCATCGGCTCGATTCGACGCAGCCCTGAAGGTCGGCGATGTGACGACCGAAGTCGAGGTAACGGCAGCGGCTCCGCTGCTCCAAACGGCCAGCGGCGACGTCGCGCAGACCTTCACTTCTAAAGAGGTGACGGAGTTACCCAACATCGGGCGAAACATACAGTCGATGGAACTCCTGGAACCGGGATCGGCAAAGATGGGCTGGCAGCACGCTTCGGACGAGAATCCGCAGGGCAGCGTTCAGATGGTCGTGGACGGCCAGTTGTTTAGCGCGATGGGGTACGAATTGGACGGAACCACTAACCAGGATCCGATCCTGGGTATCATCGTGATCAACCCGACCATGGACTCGCTTTCCGAGATCAAACAGGCGCTCCAGAACTTCGACGCCGAGTTTTCCTACGTGGGCGGCGGCGTTGCCTCCTATTCAACGAAATCCGGTTCGAACGAGTTTCATGGCGATGCGTTCGAGTACCTTCAGCTCAACACGCCCGGCTTTACCAGCTTTGCCGCCAATCCGTTCACCGGACTGCCGGCTGCGACATACCGCCAGAACCAATTCGGTGGCTCCATCAGCGGACCAATTATCAAGGACAGACTGTTCTTCTTCGGCGATGCTCAATTGAACCGGCAATCGCAGGGCGGCTCAGTCGTTACCAGCGTGCCCACGGCTCTGAACCGCATAGGCAACTTCAGCGATTATCTCACTTACGGCTCGAACTACCAGATCTACAATCCCAATACTGGAAATCTAACAACCGGTGTTGGCCGTACCCCTTACGCTGGCAACGTCATTCCCACGAGCCAACTCAGCCCGCAAGCGCTCGCCCTGCTGCAGTACTTTCCGCTGCCGAACTATCAGGCACTTTCGGCTACGGATGTCAACAATAACTATTCCGAGAACGGAGCGGTCGCGATCACCGGGAACCTCTGGAACACGCGCGAAGATTACTACATCAACGCGAAGAATACGCTGTTTGGCCGCTATAGCTACGCGTCGTACACCGAAGCCGCACCCGGAGCGTTTGGGGAACTGGCGGGCGGCCCCACATTTGTCAACTATGCGGGCAACTCGCAAGCATTGAACCAGAGCCTCGCCATCGGCTGGACAGACACGATTAGCCCAACGCTCATTAATGAGTTTCGCTTCGGTTGGATGAAGTATCACGTCTTCGATACTCCGAATGGCTATGGAACCCAGCCGGCGCTGGCTGCGGGCATTCCTGGTCTCAACCTCGACAAGACTTACACGTCGGGAATGCCGTATTTCAACATCACGTCGCCTAATGACTCCTACCAACTCGGCTACGCGCTTGGGGTCAACCAATGCAATTGCCCTCTGACCCAGACTGAAACGCAGTATCAGTTTGTCGATAACGCGACGAAGGTTATCGGAAAGCACAGCATCAAGTTTGGCGCCGACCTTCGGTGGGCGCAAAACCTGCGGGTTCCCAGCGACAGTCACCGCGCCGGCGAACTGACGTTCAATGGCACCAACACGGGCAACGTCCCGTCGCTTGGAGCGAGCGCGTCACCCGGTATCGGCCTCGCGACATTCATGCTGGGCGATGTTTCGAGTTTCCAACGCTATGTCAGCACCAGCACCAATGCTCAAGAACGGCAGCACCGGCTCTTCTGGTATGGACAGGACGAGTATCGTCCAACCTCGAAACTGACTGTCACCATCGGCTTGCGCTGGGAAATGATATTCCCGGAGTCGGTCAACGCCGCCGGCAACGGATCCACGCTGAATCTGAGTAATGGCGATATGTATGTGTTTGGCGTGGGTGGCGTGTCCAATCACGGCATCCAGAACATGAACTGGCATAACTTCGCGC
>JBAUOG010000908.1:0-1825 GCA_049579625.1 Bryobacteraceae bacterium | reverse complement strand
GCGGCTTTTGCGAGCTGTTCCCACAAGCCGGTCGGAGTGCCGTTGACGTTGGTCCCGCCGGCGGGACGACTTGCCAGCGCTTGTGCACATTCGCGTCCGAGCAGGCCGCCGAAGACATCCAGCACTGCCCGGGAAAGGGGAGCGTCCTCGCTAGCCGCGAAGACCACGATCTCGACCAGGCGTTCGGTGTGCACGGCGTCTACCGTGACCCGCAAGCCGGACAGCGTCAGCGACACGGCGCCGGCCGGACCGGGCTCCGCCCCGGAGACCAGCCAGCCGGCCGCGTCGCCGTCGAAGCCGATTCGCAACTGCTGAGGCGCCATCACCTGACTCCCCCTTCCAGAAATTTGCAGACCTCAGGCTTGTGTCTGCGCAGCAGCGCGCCAAACCTTTCGTCTGTCCGCAAGATGTGGCGCGCGCTTTCCAGCCGGACGACCCTCGGGTTCCATGCGCCCTTCTTCGTGATCTGGAAACGGGCGAGGATCGGCCAGCGAAGCCAGTCCCTGGCCGGATCCTCATCAGCCGAGCCGTCCGGCGGGTCCACGGTCGTGCCCGCGAACACGCGGTACTGCCGCCATTCGTAGCAGCAGTCGAGGTGCTCTTGCGTGGAATGATCGCCACGACTGTATCCGAGCTGACTGCCCTGTTCGCCGAGCATCCAGTAGGGCTCGACCGCGGGAAATTTCAGGTGAAGGTCCAGCACCGCTACGACGAGGTCGGCGTGGGGACAGCCTTTCAGGTGGAAGGCGCACTGCGGGTCGCTACGGCTCTCTTCACGGAGGGCCGCGATCGCTGGAAAGGCGATGGCGCGCAAATCCGCCATCTCCTCAACCTGGTCTGGGTCGCCAATGGCGGGGGCTGCCAGTTCCACGTTCCGGGGCTCGTCCAGGGACGAGGCCCGGACCCGCCTGCTGATCTTCCGGCCCGTGTCGATGTACTGACGCTTGATCGTTCGATTGACGGCGCCGGTGACCTTGTCGGCGCCCTCCAACAGCTCGCCGTACGCGAGCACCAGGCTGGAAAACGCGTCCGCCGCGTTCGCCTCGGCATCGTGCCGGTCGAAGTAGCAGCCGAGTTCCGGATCGTGGCACAGGGAGCGCCACCGCCGGACCATGTGAGCCCGGCACGCGTCGTGGAACGCGCGGATGGTTGTCTCCCCCTCTTGAGCGCTTCGCCGCATGGCGTCGAGCGGGAACTCACTGCGGTTGTCATCGGCATCGTCGGCCGCATCCCGGCTGGACACGTCTTCATTCTTCTCGTCGGGACTAGCCCGCCGGGCGCTACTTCGGCGATTCCCCGTAGCGTTCATGTCGGACAAGACGCAAAACATCCGCGGGTGCGACAATGCCCGTGTTCGAGTCAGCGAGGGCACGGCGGGAACACCTAGGTGGGGGCGTGTGATGCGCGAACTGCAGGCAGACGGCCAATGGCCGGTATGGGTAGCACCGAAGGATCCGGCGAAGGCCGACATAGAGGGTTACGGGGGCATCGCCAGTTTCGTCACGCCGGCGGCGCTCGAGAATTTCCCCGCGGTCTTCCGGCCGGGGCTGCGGGACCTGCTGCGGCAGCGAACCGGGAAAGACGGCGCCGACCTGGACCGCGTCGTGGTCGAGAAGCTATGGGAAGCGCTGGTCGACCACGACATCCCCTACGACGCGCCGCCGTGGAACCCCGCCAAAGGGCAGCGGATCCGCGACCCGGAGTGGCTGCTCCGCAGGCACGGCGCGGGGACCTGCGTCGACCTCGGGCTCCTGTTCGCGGCCGCGTGCCTGCGGGAACAGCTCGACACCTCCATGGTGATGCTCCGCGGACCGCGCCGCGCCCA
>JBAUOG010000907.1:0-1823 GCA_049579625.1 Bryobacteraceae bacterium | reverse complement strand
ACACGGCTCTGGCGCGCTGGAACACCTCGCGCCGGTTGGCATCGAAATAGACAGCGCCCGTTGCCCGGCCGTTGTCGTCTGTTTCAATCTTGCGCACGTACGAATTCGGCCGGATCTCGCAGCGGCCCGTTTTCTCGGCAGTGGGGATGACGCTGACCAAGGTGCTTGACTTGGCGCGCATCTCACAACCGAACGATTCGCAAAAACCGCAATTCACGCAGGCTGCGCGTCCTCGATACGGCTGCGACAGAATAGCCACCGGCGCAGGGAAAGGGTGCAGCCCCAGCTTCTTCGTGGCTTGATCGAACAGGACGCCCGATGACTTGACGGGCATGGGCGGCAGCGGGTACGGCTTCGAGCGAGGCGCTTCGAAGGGGTTTGCGCCGGCCAGGCCGGAAATGCCAAGCTCATACTCGGCCTTCGTGTAGTAGGGTTCCAGATCGGCATACGTGATGGGCCAATCGGCAAGCTCGGCTCCCGCGACGTTGCCGAACAAGCTCCGCTCGTGGAAGTCGCTCTCATGAAAGCGCCAGTAGTTGCCAGTGAAGTGAACACTGCCGCCGCCCACCTGACGCCCGTACTCAATGGCTTTCATCGGCTTGACGGTATCCGCTTCCGACCTGCGGTAGTTGATGGGCTGCGTCTTCGGGTCGTTCGTCAATCCAGGCAGGATCGTGTACTTGATCTCATCGTGCGTATAGTCTTTCTCACGCAGATAGGGGCCCTGCTCCAAGACGACCACGTTGAATCCGGCCGTCGATAGCTCCTTGGCAACAACGCCGCCTGCGGCGCCTGCGCCTAACACCAGGAAGTCAACGGGTTCGGAGGTCGGAAACGTTACACTGCTCATTTCTTCTCTCCGTTGATCTGTGCGTCGTAGTAGCCGAATGGCGGTTGATAGGCCATCTTGTCTTCGAAGCCGATTTGCTTCCAGCCGATCTCCCCGCGGTTGCCGCCGTAGCTGGGGTTGCCCAGAAAGCCAAGAACGGTATGGGTGCGCAGCAGTTCGAAGAAATCGGATGTTTCGATCGCGCGAATGAAGGCGATCTGCTGCTGGTTGGTCAGCGATGCAATGGTAGTGGAGTTCGGAAACAATTCCTGGCGTTTCTGCTGAAGCTGGGTCATCCCGGTGCGATAGGCCTCGCGATCATCGGCGGCGAAGGTCGACAAGGCGCGATCGATGAAGTAAATGACGCCGGCTTCGCGCGCGCCCGGGCCATCGGCGGACGGAATGATCTGCGCCGCAATGGCTTCGATCTCGGCCGCAGTTCCCGGATCCAGGGTTTCAAAATGCGGGGTTGCCGACCCCCCAATGGCGTGCGCGTGCTGTTGGGCGGACAAAACCTCGGCCCACGCCGCCATCGCGAGGCAAGTCGAAAACCAGTGCCGCCGTGTCGAGTTCATAGTCGTAGTGAACCATGATGACATGGACGGCAGCACTGAACCGCGCGCGTGCCCTCCGCCTCGGAGCCAGTGAGCGGATACTTTCGGAGCCGCGACCCTGAGGGAGTAGCCATGGCCCGGCGGGCCACCAAACTGGATGAAGACGCGAGTTTCCGGTCTCCAGCACAGATCTCAGCATGAGCGCCGGAGTGCACACCCGCAATGATGAAAAAGGTTGCGGCATTTTCATCCGAGCGGCGCGCTCTTCAACTCATCGGGGACACCCCGGACTGATGTCACGCTCACTTCCAGCGTCTCAAAGCGCCGGCGGAGCGCCAGCTCGCCGTGCGCGCTGTGCTCTCCGCTTCGGAGCAAGGTGTGTCCCCAGACGCGACAAAGCTCGTCAACCGGGGGGTTTCTAAGGCCTCCCAAGCAAGTAT
>JBAUOG010000906.1:0-7693 GCA_049579625.1 Bryobacteraceae bacterium | reverse complement strand
CGTAACCCAATAAGAGTTTTCCGATCGCCAGGATCAACAATTGGGACTAATCTAGCATCGCCTTTCTCGAGCGGAACGAGCGGCGCAGCTTGGGAACGACGTGACCTTGGCCTCTAAGAAATGGTCTCGCGCGCTCCCAAATGGGCGAACCGAATCGTTCGGTGCCAGCACTCGGTCGCCAGCTGCGAGGGATCGCCTCTCCCGTCGAGATTTAGCTGAAAATTCGGGCATGACAAAGAAGAACACAAGCGTCCCCCAAAAGCTGTCCTGCGACTGCCCGATTTGGAGCAGTCGAAATCCTCCGTTCTGAATAGCCTGCTATCCCCCAGCTCACGGAGATCGTATGAGCACGCAATCCGCGAGTTCATCGAATGGTACTGTTCCGAACCCCGGCTTGCCCTCAATAAAACAGTCGTCACCCGATACCGGATCTGTCTCGAACAAGCACACTACTCCTCTGCCACGATCAATCTTCGGCTGGCAGCCGTCCGAAGGCTTGCCTACGAAGCGGCCGATTCGGGGCTCCTGAGCCCGGACCTGGCCGCCGGCATCCGACGCGTCAAGGGCGCAAAGAGACTCGGCGTTCGCATCGGGAATTGGTTAACCGCCGAGCAGGGGAACCGATTGCTTCAAGCTTCGGATCGGGAGACTCTTCGAGGTAAGCGCGACTACGCAATCCTCGCAGTGTTGCTCGGATGTGGTCTCCGCCGCGCGGAACTGGCAGCGACGACGGTTCGGGACCTTCAACAACGGGAAGAGCACTGGGTCTTCGCCGATTTAATCGGCAAGGGCGGGCACATCAGGACAGTCCCCGTACCGGAATGGATTGAGAAGGCAGTTGAGGACTGGCTCACCGTTGCCAACATTACGGACGGCCCGATATTCAGATCCATCAACAAAGCCGGACGAATTGCCGAGAATGGATTCAGCCCGAAAGTCATCTGGACTGTTGTTAAGGAAGTTTGTTCAAAATGCGGCTTAGCCAACGTCGCGCCCCACGATCTTCGTCGCTATGCCGAGTGCCGGACTATGCCGAATTGACAACGCTGCGGCCACACAGCAAGGGGTTGGGCACTGCGTGATGCGGCATAGTCTCGACCATGCCGGTCCTGCGAATCGGGAGAGAGGAGCCCACCCGACTGGACCGCGCCTTTTTCAAGAACAATCAAACACGTGTCGAACCCCGGCAGGCAGCCACTCTCAACCGTGTGGGCGGAACTGTTCACAGATCGGCCGATAGCGTGAAGGTGTGCTCGTCAGCTTTCGGCCGATCCTCGGAGGCCGCGGACTATGCCGCGATTCTCGGGGTGAACAGCCGATCAACGGCCATTCTACTTAGGGCCCCGGTAACGCGGTCGCATTGTGATTCGGCATAGTCTGGGATTCGGCATAGTGCAGAGCATTTTTAGCTCGGCGGCGCGGCGGGTGGATGTTCAGGTGCAACGCAAAGTGTCAACGCCGCGACGGTGGGCTAAAAATGGATTGGACTAAGCCGCTGCACCACAGCTCGGGCTATGGGTGTTGAATGATCCAGCTTGGCTCGCGAATACGCTGAGAGTCGGCGGTAGCTGGAACTGGATTGGCCATAACGATGCCAGGTGGCGACTCGACGTAGCCGAGGAGCGAGGCGAGCGGGTCTTGCCGGCCTTGCTCGAACGCGCCACAACAAAACGGTTGCGCTTCGAACAACACTTCGCCGCTGTACTGGCGAGTCCAGACATCGAGTCACGAGTTCGAAAGAGCGAGCTGTGGATCATGATGAGTCGATGATCAGCGGAGAATAGTCGGGACACCGCGGCAGCATCGCGATCGACACCATGCGACCACGCCGGCATTGCGGACACTGCCGCAACGAACTGCCCGTGAGAGCTTCGCATCGGTCGCGGTAGCCCTGCTCGACCGGCAGCACGCTGTGCTGGTCAGGCATGGGCATGCCAAGCAGGCGGCGGCATTGGGCGAGTTTCTCCTGCCGATAGCGGTTTCCCAGGAGACCGTAGTAGCGGATGCGTTGGAGGCCGTTCGGTAACACGTGGAGTAAGAAACGCCGGATGAATTCATCGGCCGACAAGGTCATCGTTTTCACTTGGCCGCCAGTTCGATAATCTTTCCACTGAAAACAAACTTGATCGTTTTCGATATCGAACAGGCGGTTGTTAGAGATAGCAACGCGGTGAGTGTATCGGCCCACGTAGTCGAGTACTTGCTGGGGTCCGGCGAACGGGCGCTTGGCATAGACGACCCACTCGTGTTCTTTCCATTCTGCGATATGCCGGGCGAAAACGAGGCGTTCACGAAGTCGCTCCAAGCGCCCGAAAAACTGCAATTTCCCCGAATCGAATGGCTTCTGCAAGGATTCCAGGAACAGGCGTCGGAAAAGCTGCGACAGAACGCGGACGGGCAAAAAGAAGTTCGGCCGGCAAGAGATCCACCGTTGCCCATCGGGCGACAGCCCACCGCCGGGCACGACACAATGCAAGTGCGGATGAAATTGGAGGTTCTGCCCCCAACTGTGAAGCACGGCGAAGAAGCCGATTTCCGCTCCCAGATGCTGGGGATCGGCGGCGATGATTTTTAGCGTCTCTGCTGTGGTCCGGAAGAGGATGTCATAGACCACCTCTTTGTTCTGGTAGGCGATCGCGGCAATCTCTTCCGGGACGGTGAATACGACGTGAAAGTACGGGCAGTCAAGCAGCTCGGCTTGACGATCCTCGATCCACTGCGCTCGAGCAAGCGATTGGCATTTTGGGCAATGGCGATCACGGCAGCTGTTGAAGCAATTTCGCTCATGGCCGCACTCGTCGCATCGCTCGAGATGGCCCCCTAAGGCCGCCGTTCGGCACAGCTCAATTGCGGACATGACGCGCCGCTGCTCGGTGGACATCGACGCACCATGCTTTTGTCGATAGGTGGCGCCGTAGCGGCGAAAGACATCCGCCACTTCCAGCTTCGGCCGATCCATGAGCCCGTCGCTCAGAAATACTGAGGCGTGGTGGGCTTGGGCGCAGCGCGAACAGGGCGAGGTAGCAGGTCGAGCGGACTCGATGTCGAGCACACTTTGCTGGTCGCGATGCGCAGGTAACGTGCTGTGGTCGCCAGGCTGCGGTGACCGAGCAATAACTGAATGGTGCGAATGTCGGTGCCGGATTCTAGCAGATGAACAGCGAAGGCATGCCGCAAACTGTGAGGCGTAATGGGCTTCGGAATGGGGCAACGACGACGAGCTTTTTGACACGCTTGCTCCACAGCATCCGTGCTGATGTGCTGGCCAGGAATATCGCCTGGGAAGAGCCACGGTTTGGGTCTTTCCACTCGCCACCAGTCACGCAGGACCTCCAGCAGCTTCGGGGACAACATCACGTACCGATCCTTCCGGCCCTTTCCTTGATCGACGCGAATCACCATCCGCGCGCTATCAATGTCAGGTGCGGTGAGTCGGACAGCTTCCGAGATGCGCAGGCCAGCCGCGTAGCAAGTGGTCAGGATGGCGCGATGCTTGGTGCCGCCGATGCAGTCGAGAAACTGTAGGACTTCTTCCGGGCTCAGCACTATGGGCAGCGTTTGCGGCTTCTTGGGCGCCGGGATGACGTCCTCGAAAGTCCAGTCTTTCTTGAGAGAGACCTTGTACAGAAAGCGCAGCGCTCCAACGGCGGTGAGAATGGAACTGGGCGCCAGCTTCTTTTCGTTGGTGAGGTACACCTGATAGGCGCGGATCTCCTCCGGGCCCAGCATTTCCGGTGATTTGTTGAAGTGGCGTGCAAACAGAGAGACCTGTTGCACGTATGACATTTGCGTGTTCAGTGCGAGATTCCGCACCTGCATGTCTTCGGTCATGCGTTGTCGAAGGGATGTCATAAGGGACTCCTTTGCGAAATGGGATGTGCTGCGAGCAGCCACTCAATACTTCCGCAAAAATGGAGTCCTCAAAGTACAGATGAAAAACAGAGCACAGATAGCGGCCGTTCTTCCATCCGTGCTCCTACTACCGAAATCCCGCGAAGCGGGTTAGTCCAGCTTCTCCTATGCCGCATGCGGCATAAGAGAAGCACATGTGCCCGTTTATGTCATGAGGCTGGCGGAGAGCTGGAGCAGATCCAGTTTTTGCTCGGACACGTGAGCGTCCAAACAACCGAGCGCTACCTTGGGTGCAAACAGCGACTTCGAAATGCCGTGAATGACGGCATCGGTCTCGAATCGGATCCCCATTAACTCCGCCGGTGTTTTGCCCGGCATCCTGATAGCCAGGCAACGGCACTACAATGGTCCCGACGTGGCTTCTGGTGATTCCAACAGAGTATGGTTTCCCGAGATGATCGAGAGACTGCGTGCGAAGTGGCATCAAAACATTTCGTTCGCCGAAATCGTCGAGTTGCGTGACGAGCTTGACACGATGCTTCAGCAGATCCGCTCCCGGCGTCGGATGCGGCCGCCAGTCTTCAAGTGTCCAAAATGCGGACAGATGAGCGAAGGCGCTCAGTACGAAGTAAGCGTTCGCGCGCTGATTCTATCCGTGATTCGTTTCAACATCGCCGCGGAAGAGCCCACACGTGCCATCGAGAAGGCCTGGGACGCTTATCGAAAGCAAAACTCCGTTGATCTCTATGGCAAGGTTATAGGATCAAGCTCTACCCGGAGCGGCTGCAGTCACCCGGCTGAACCTTGAATAGATTGCATGAGCAGTCCATCATTTTGATGAGATCGACGTCCTGACAACTTTCTCGCCGCGATTACCGACGACAAGCCCGTATATCAGTCCTAATCGGAAGAACTTCACAGATCCGAGCATAGCGAGTCGGATGGGCACTTCAGCGGCTAAGCCGTTTTACGTCCAAGTGGCGGCATATCGCTCTATACTTGGCGACCAGGCAGGATCTATCTCGCGAAAGCTGACTCGAATTCGCTGTCAGACCGGACTCAGGCGAGCCGATTTGGGAGACTGAACCCCTCGCAGTTCGCCCCCAATGCAAAGCGAGCTAGATGTGCTACGGCTGGCGGTTCAACTTTGCGATGCCGCTACCCACCACCCGTTGAATGAATGGCAACAGCGTGCGGATCGGGCCGAACTTACCCAGGGGGCGCGGGCGGACCAGCATGGGAGGGAACGTAGACGACGGCAACGCTGGTCTGGCAAGGGCCTCCGCCGACCGCCTTACGAGGTCTACGGATACTTGTTCGATCTGCTCCCGTGCTGCCTGGTCCCGGATTCGTCCTGCCATCGCATTCAACCACACTCCCTTTAGTATGTCCTCCGCGCTTGGCGAAAGCGTCAGTTCTCCCCAGTGGGGATCAATCGGCCCGCCCGGCAACACTAAACCGGAGCCGTCGCCTATCAGACCCGCGATGATGTCGAGCTCGATGGTCCGCACGTTGGGCGGGAGCGCCTTCAGTACCGGGTCGAGTCGCAATGCCCGAGCCGGTGCACTCCATGACGGTTCGCGCCACCCGACGATCTGGCGGTAAGCATTGATGTCCATCGCCACATCGATCGTATCGATCGGCAGGAACTTCGTTCGTGGCAGTTGCGGCCTTAGCGGAGTTCCTGCGATCAGATCGTTCAGAAACATTAGTCCATTGTCGGGATCCCAGATGAAAGCCCTATACCCGTCGTTCGGCGGTTGGCAGGTTCCGGCTACCGTGCCGAAGGCATTGATCGCCCCGATCGGATAGTAGAACAACTGGACATCGGGGGGGGCTCGGCTGGGCAGGAAAACTCCAACTCGTCATGGGAGTGACCTTGGTGAAGTTGTTTTGATAGAAAATCGCTCCGCCGAAAAAGTCTGTGAACGGATTATCCCCGTAGTTGCTAGCGAAAAGCCCGAAGGCCTGGCCGTCGTCATTGATCGAATTCGGCCAGAAAATTACGTCAGAGAAAGGCGACGAAGGCGAAACAATATTTGTAACCGTGTTGCTAGCCGACGAATAGACGTAAACGCCAGGCTCTGGTACGTCACGTAGTACAAGTGCGTCCCCGCTCTCGTTGATGTCGCAAGCGAAGCCCCCCGCCAACGGGGATACTATCGCTCGCATCTGGCCTTTCTCATACATGAAGGCCGTAGCTGCCTCCTGACCGGGCTGTGTCTCGCTCGCGCCCACCACCTGCCCCTTCGAGTTGATGGCCACCGCCCAAGAGTTATCTCCGCCCAGCGTTCCGAGATCTAGCATCGCCCCACCGCTGTAAGGAACGCGTGTTGATGGCCATCATCAGTTGTCGCATAGCCCACCGCCTGCCCAAAGTCGTTCACATCGTAAGCCGCGCTGCCCGGTGCTCCGAGAGAGCCTAGATCCTCGATCTGCCCGTTGCCGTATAGAAATGCGGTCAGACCGGCGCCATTGTCGCCCGTTCCAGCCACTGCTCCGGAATTGTTGACCCCGAAGGCATAGCTATTTCCTCCTCCGGGGAAAGCGATTTCCGTCACATTAAAGAAGACCATGATCAACCTCGATTCTTCAAAGTCATGAACAGTTCAGAGGGTTGTATAGCCCAGGCTGGGTGAACCAAAGACCTGATCGGCGTCTCGCCATTCGGTTTGGAAAGCCCAGGAATCCAATCTACACCCGGACGGCTTCAGTTGCAGCCGCGTTTCTTGAGGTCCAACGTAAGGGAATGTATCCTTTTTGCTTGTTTGGGCTTTGCCACAGTCACCTGTCTCAGGCACACTGTAAGCGGCGGCGGTAACGCAATCCGGAATTGTGGCCGTCGCCACACGGATGAGGTCGCCATTTAGCACGAGGCGGTCGAAAGTCCATCGGCGACACCATCACCATCTCGCGAAACGACGTTGTGGCCAAAAAACGGCCAGCGGAATGTAGCGCGGTGCCGATACCGATCACCCTCGTGTGAGGGCGCAACCTAGAGTTATCCAGGTTGACGCGTAGTCGGTTAACCATGGATTGGGAACTCAAGAGCTGAGTGCGGCATTAGAATGGCGCGTTAGTCGTTATACGTCAAAGAGCGCTAACTTCCGGATGGTGAGTTGATCCAGGAGCGATCCGGACAGAGCACATGTACGACATGACGGCAAAGTGGGTCCATAAACACCGCGCCGCTACCGAGGACCGACGCGCCATAGGTTTATGCCGAGATGGAAGCCGGCTCATGCCCCCTCAGTTTCAGAGCTTGAGCCGCCAAGCTGCTGATCAGACCCGTTCGCCGCGCCCACTAATCGCCTTTACGCGGTTCCGGCCAACGGCTTCTTAGCCGGGGCTTTGTCGTGCTTCTTCTGCCCGTCTTGTTTCTGTTTCGTCAACTGCTGTTGCTTGTTCTTTTCCTTGTCTTTCTTGCCACCCTTGTCTCCCATGCCTGCTCCTTTTTCAGCGATTGCGACTTGAAGTCTGGATTCGCTGAGCCGTTGATCATTCGTAAAAGCCGCGAACCAACGCTACCACAATTTGCAGTCAGGAAGAGTCACTGCAACGGAAGCCGGATTTGCCGTGAAGTCACTGACTTGCGGCGGGAGGTCTTGCGGTGCCGGCTTTCGGGTACAGCGGACCGGGCGCGCCTGCGTCATAACGGGCGTGAAGAGCGCTCCCGATATTACCTCTTAACACCCATAGCATCCAGCAGGTGCAAGGCACCGGACGTCTATGAGTCGGCCTGTTTCTACAGAGGCGCCTCAGTCTCAGCTTTCGCCCGCAACTTGCTCTGAATCCGTTCTCGCTGCGCTGGGTTGAATTGCAGCCACCTCCGTTCGAGCGC
>JBAUOG010000905.1:0-1912 GCA_049579625.1 Bryobacteraceae bacterium | reverse complement strand
GAAGCTCGATTGGTTACACTCTGTCATAGCGAAGGCCGTCCTTTGGGGGCGCTAACTGTTGTGTGGAAACTCAGTTATGCCACGAATGACGGCCTTCTGCCTACAGCTGGTGAGAAATGCGGGTTAGATGGTCTCGGGCACCATTTGGATGGCGCCGCATGGGCACTCAGCCACGCAGAGGCCGCAACCTTTGCAATAGTCGTACTTGAACTCGAAGCGGTTTCCGGGCCCCAGTTTCTTCACTGCGTTGTCCGGACACACCCCGTAGCAGTTGTCGCACTCAAAGCAGTTGCCGCACGACAGGCAGCGGCGCGCTTCAAACAACGCCGTGTCCTGGTCCAGCCCGCCTTGCACTTCGTCAAAGGAAGTCTGCCGACGGATGGCATCCAGCATGGGCTGCACCGTCTTGGGCGCATCGCTGTAGTACCAGGTGTTCAGCCGGTCGAACTCGGCTAGATCGTGCTTTGCGGGAGGTACGTACGTCTCGCCGTTCAGGTAGGCATCGATATAGCGCGCGGCCTTCTTCCCGTGTCCGGCCGCCACGGTCACCGTTCGTTCGGAAGGCACCATGTCGCCGCCGGCAAAGATACCGTCGTGGCCGGTCATCATTTGCCCGTTCACCTTCAGCACGCCGTTCTCAAACACTAGACCTTCCACATGTTCGAGGAAGCTCAGGTCGACGTCCTGGCCTAGCGCCAGCACCAGAGAATCGGCCTCCATCGTTTCGAATTCGCCCGTGGGTTGCGGGAAGCCCGTGCTATCCAGGGCCATCTTTTCCACTATGAAGGTCTGGTTATCTGCCTGCTTTATGGTGGAGAGCCATTTGATCTGAATGCCTTCTTCAAGCGCCTCGCGAACTTCAAAGTCATGCGCCGGCATCTTCTCTCGCGTGCGCCGGTAAACGATGATTGCTTCCTGCGCTCCCAGCCGCTTCGCTGTGCGCGCCGCGTCGAGTGCCGTGTTTCCACCGCCATACACAATCACGCGCCTGCCCAGTTGCGGTGCATCGCCGGCTTCGACATCGCGCAGCAACCCAACCGCATCCAGGATCCGGCTGGCATCGCCCGCGGGAATATACGCCCGTTTGGCAATGTGGGCCCCTGTTGCGAGAAACACCGCATCAAAGTGGCCGTCCTTCATGGTCGCCGCGAGGTTGTCGATCCGCGTGTTGAGCTTGATCTCCACGCACTTGCCATTGCCCATGGCGGTGATGCGTGCTACCTCCGCATCCAGAATGTTGCGCGGCAGCCGGTACTTCGGAATGCCGAATCGCATCATCCCGCCCGCCGCCGGGCCCGCCTCGTGAATCTCAACCGTGTGTCCCTGCCGTGCCAGGTGATACGCGGCAGTTAGTCCGGAGGGTCCCGCCCCCACAACCAGCACCCGCTTGCCGGTCGGTTTGGTAGTTGCGTTGAACTGCCATCCCTGTCTGATGGCTTCGTCGCCTAGAAACCGTTCCACCGCGTGGATGTTGACCGCCGCATCTAACTGGCCCCGATTGCAGGCCGTTTCGCAGTTGTGATAACAAACCCGCCCCATCACTGCCGGGAATGGATTGTTTACTACCAGCGACTCCCACGCCGCTTTATAATTCCCGGACTCGGCATGGTACAGCCAGCCTTGAATATCCTCGCCCGCCGGGCACGCATGGTTGCACGGCGGCAGCCGGTCCACATACACCGGCCGCTCAGTGCGCCAGGTTCCCGTCTTGTTCGCCAGACTCGATCCCGGGTCGAGCGTGATGGCAAAAGGTTTCGACATGTATTTATGCTTCCAATCCAAACTTGCGAATGTTGCGATCGGCCATGGCCTGAATGGTTGCGATACGCGCTTCATCCCGAACCGGTGAGAACAGATGCGCAAACCTTTTTTGCATCTTCAGGTATTCCTCAACTGGTTCGCGGCGTCTGAT
>JBAUOG010000904.1:0-7918 GCA_049579625.1 Bryobacteraceae bacterium | reverse complement strand
TCCATGAGGTTTCAGGCAGGGCCGCGAATGCCCAGGCTAATGAGAATCCCGTTTGGAAGGAGGTTCAACATGAGACTTCGGATGTTCTTTCAGTATAGATCAATTAAGCACCATGTTGCAAAGTGTTTCGTTGCGCAGGCGCAACCCGCCGTGCGGCCACGCCGTCCGTCTTTTAGACCCGTGAACATTCTTTATGGAAACTGTAAAGAACTCGTAATAATGGCCTTATCCCTGCAATCGCACAGTGCGTTGATGCCTTGTCTCGGTTTTAAGCTCTGTATAATAAAGCCTTACGATTCTGGTTCCGGACGGCACATCTAGCGTGACGGTCGACTTCTGTCTCAATCTCATCTGGCTTTGTTTCGGCGCCGTCGCGCTATGCGCCACGCGTGGCTCAAGGCCGATCGGCGAGAGCAAGCGCTTCCGTTCGTTCCGGTTTATTAGTGTTGTTCTGGTGATCTCGGCGCTTTTCCCGTATGTCTCAGCCCTGGATGACACCTTGCAGCTGGCACAATTGGGGCCCGCAGCCGGCGCTCGAACCTGGACCCAAAGGCGCGCCTCCGACACCCACCAGGCAAACGAACTCGTATGGCTGTTTGAATCCATGGGCGATTCGGTTCTCGCTCCCGCGCCGGCCATCCTTCCACGGTTTTCTTATTTCAAACTGGTCAACATCCCCGATTTCAACGAGCTGGGGCGACCGTCTCCCCCTTCTCTCGGCCGATCGCCTCCGCGCTCGGCGCCCGTTTGAACGGCGCGTAAACTAGGCTTCCATTAGATCTGTTGTAGGAGGAGACATGCATCGCCTCAACCGGCGCATGTACGTCGGACTTCTTCTTGCTGTTATTGCGGCCCAGGATTTGCTGGCGCAGCGCACCTACAGCTGGGAGGAGATCCGGGAAAAATTCAGAGTGACGAACCCGACGCTGCTGGCTGACGAGGTCAACATCGACGAAAACCGCGCCCAGGAGATTACTGCCTTTCTGCGGCCGAATCCGGACATGAACGTGTTGCTCGACCAGTTCACGATCTTCAAAACGCCCAACACCCCGTGGCGGCCGCTCGCCGGCGTTCTCGAAGCAGGCGGCATCAATTATCTCTACGAACGTCAACACAAGCGCGATCTGCGGCTGGAGAGTGCAAAGAAGGCGACGGCCATCTCCCAGTCCTCGCATGAGGATCTTGAGCGCACCATGCTCTTCACACTGCGGACTGCTTTCGTGAATCTGCTGCAGGCCAAGGCCGTGCTCGATATCGCGCGGCAGAATCTCGAGTACTACAACAAGACCATCGAAGTGAGCCGCAGCCGTTACGCTGCGGGCGATATGGCGAAAATCGATCTCGTTCGCATTGAACTGCAGCTCGCGCAGTATCAGAGCGATGTTGTCAATGCGCAAGTCAGCGTCAGAACGGCAAAAATTGCGCTACTGACTTTATTAAACGATCGCACTCCTGTGGACCGGTTTGATGTAACCGGTACCTACGATTTCAAAGATGCATTACAGCCGCTGGAGGAATACCGCCAGGTGGCTATGGAGACGCGGCCCGATCTAAAAGCCGCGGTGGAGACGGTGGATAAAGCAAAAACCGACAGCCGGCTGGCGATTGCGAACGGCACTTCCGATCCGACTTGGGGCTTCGACATCGGGCGAAATCCGCCATTGCCTAGCTATGTGGGATTTAGCGCGAGTTTTCCGCTACGGATCTTCGACAAAAACCAAGGTGAAAAGTTGCGGACTAAGCTCGAAATCGACCGGACGAATAAGTTGCGTTTGGCCGCTGAGGCACAAGTCTTAAGCGACGTGGACTCTGCCTTCGCCACGGTAGCCAGTACGGTCGAACTGCTTAAGCCCTACCGCGAGACGTACCTCAAACAGGCCACGGAGGTTCGCGAAATCGTGACCTTCTCCTACCAGCGCGGCGGTGCTTCGCTTCTCGACTTTTTGGATGCGCAAAAGGAGTATCGCGACACGCAGTTGAACTACCTCAATTTGATTGGCTCCTACCTGACAGCGGCTGGCCAACTCAATCTGGCGGTAGGACGCGAGGTGATTCAATGAAACGGACGACAACACCGGCCGCCGCCTTCGCGGCATTAATGCTGGGCGTGCTTCTCGCGGCCTGCGGCCCTAAAGAGAAGGTCGATGAAGCCGCGGCTGCACCACCGCCCGCAAAAGTAGAAGAAGTTCACGATGTGAACGTTCTCGAAGTCGAGCGGCCCGACCGTTTCCCTGTCGTGAAGGTGGGTGAAGTGAGCACCGCGCCGGCGCTCGATGTGACTGGTTCTGTCGCTCCCGATGTCTCAAAATCCGTGCCGGCTATCTCACTGGCCTCCGGTCGCGCGATCGAAGTGCTCGTAAAGCTAGGTGACCAGGTAAAGAAGGGACAGTTGCTGCTGAGGGTTCAAAGCAACGACATATCTAATGCCTTCAATAACTATCAAAGCGCCGTCGCTGATGAGAAGCTGGCCCGGAGTCAGTTGGAGCGCGCAAAGGCCCTGCTGGAAAAAGGCGCCATCGCGCAGAAGGATGTGGACGTTTTCACGGACGCGGAAGAAAAGGCCGCCGTCGCGGTCCGAACTACTACTGAGACGTTGCGGTTGCTGGGCGTCAGCACCGACCATCCGAGCCCCATCGTGGATGTCTTTGCACCGGTCTCAGGAGTTGTCATTGAGCAGAATGTGGTAGGTGGCGGTGGCGTAAAAACACCGGACAACTCTCCAAATCTGTTTACCATTGCCGATCTTTCAACGGTGTGGATCGTTTGCGACGTCTACGAGAACAATCTGGCCGACGTGCAACTCGGCGACATGGCTGATGTTCGGCTTAACGCCTATCCCGGCAAAGTCTACCGCGCGCGCGTTGTAAATATCGGCCCGATTATGGATCCCAACATCCGGACCGCCAAGGTGCGGCTTGAAATGCCCAATCCGGGAAACATGCGTGTCGGCATGTTTGTAACCGCGACGTTCTACGGGAAGACGAAGCAGAAGGTTGCCACGGTTCCATCAACAGCGATTCTCCATCTTCGCGATAAAGATTGGGTCTTCATTCCGTTAGGCGACGGCAAGTTCCGCAAGACCGAGGTGGTCGCCGGAAGGATGTTACCGGGTGGCGCTCAGGAGGTGATTTCGGGCCTGACACCGGGTAAACAGGTTGCCTCGAACGCCCTTCAGCTCTCTACCGAGGCGGGTCAATAGCCATGCGCCTTTTGTTCTGTCACGGAGAGTGCGTGTGATCACCTGGATCCTCAACTACGCTCTGAAGAACCGGCTGCTTATGCTCGTGCTCGCCGTCGGCTTGCTGGGCTGGGGAGCATACTCATTCAAACAACTGCCGGTCGAGGCCTACCCTGACGTAGCCAACAATTACGTCCAGGTCATCACCCAGTGGCCAGGGCGAGCGGGCGAGGAAGTTGAGCAACAGATCACCATTCCCATCGAAACGCAGATGAACGGCATCCCGCACATGACGAATTTGCGTTCGATTTCCGAATTCGGGCTGTCGACGGTCACGATGATCTTTGACGACTCCTCCAACAACGACGTAAACCGGCAGAAGGTTCTTGAAAAACTGTCCCAAGTCGCGCTTCCCAACAATGTTCAACCCTCCCTCGGGCCGGATTACAGCCCGGTTGGTCAGCTCCTCTTCTATTCGCTAAAGAGCACAAACCCGTCCGTTGATCTCACGGAACTGAAGTCTCTCCAGGACTGGGTCATCGTGAAGCAATTGAAGTCGGTACCTGATGTCGTTGACGTGAATACTTTCGGGGGCACGACGAAGGAATACCAAGTCGCCGTTGATCCCGACAAGCTGGTTGCGTACGGCTTGAGCATCGGCCAGGTTGAACAGGCGCTGACAAATAACAACCTTAATGGCGGAGGAAGCTTCATTGAGGAAGGGCAACAGCAGATCAACGTCAGAACGGTGGGCCTGTTCACAAGTGTCGGCGAGATCGGCCAGACGTTGCTTAAGACTCAGAACGGCACCCCAATTCGCATCCGGGATATCGCCACCATCCACGAAGGCGCGAAGATTCGGTTGGGCCAGATCGGTAAGGCGATCCACACCAAAGACGGTGTGGTCGTTGACGACCGGGATGTTGTCGAAGGCATCGTGCTTCTTCGGAAGGGCGCAGAAGCAGACAAAATGCTCGAGGCTCTCCATCAAAAGATTCATGATTTGAACAACGGCATTCTTCCGCCTGGAGTGGAGATTATTCCGTTTCTGGACAGAAGCGATCTCGTAAAGCTCACCACCCAGACCGTTCTTCATAACTTGACCGAAGGCATCATCCTGGTGTCCGTAGTTCTGTTCGTCTTCCTGGGCAACATCCGAGGCGCTCTCATCGTTTCGATGACCATTCCGTTCGCGCTGTTGTTCGCCTCAATTCTGCTAGATCTGAACCACATTCCGGCGAACCTGCTCTCCCTGGGCGCACTCGATTTCGGCATGGTTGTGGATGGAACGGTTGTCATGGTGGAGAACATCATGCGCCATCTCGGACGCCGCGAGTCGGCCGAGAAGACGGTCATGGAGCGGATTCGCGAAGCGTCGTTCGAGGTGCTGCGCCCGGTCTTCTATGCCAGGGCCATCATCATCACTTCTTATTTGCCGATTTTCACGTTGCAGCGCGTGGAAGGGAAGTTGTTCCGGCCCATGGCGCTGACCGTTGCCTTTGCGCTCATCGGGGCATTGGTCTTCTCTATCCTCATCGCAACCGTACTGTGCAGCCTGCTTTTTTCTAAAGGCGTAAAGGAATGGCGCAATCCGTTAATGGAGTTCCTGCGAACTAATTACCAGCGATCGCTAGGCTGGGCAATTCACAATCGACTCGTCGTGTTCGGCACCATCGCTCTACTGTTTGCCTCGGTGGCGTACTTGGTTGTATCCGGGAAGATCGGGTCTGAGTTCTTGCCCCACCTGGACGAAGGGGCGCTTTGGGCGCGGGGCACGTTGGCGCCCAGCACTGGCCTTACACAGGGCGAAGCCGTAACCACACAGGCCCGCCGGATCTTCGCAAGTTTCCCTGAAGTGAAACAGGTGGTTACCCAGGTCGGCCGTCCGGACGACGGAACTGATTCCGCATTGTTTGCGAACACCGAATACTTCATAGACTTGAAGCCGAAGGAGCAGTGGCGGCCGGTGTTCCGTCGGGACAAAGAGGAACTGGTCCGCGCCATGGATCGCGAGGTTGAAAAGATTCCGGGTGCCCTTTGGAACTTCTCGCAGCCGATTGCCGACAACATGGAGGAGGCGGTTAGCGGCGTGAAGGGCGAATTGGCAATCAAGATATTCGGAACGGACCTCAAACTGCTTGAGCAAAAGGGCGAGGAGATCGTCGACGTCATGAGCAAAATCCCTGGCGTCCAGGATCTGGGTCTCTTTCGGGTCATTGGCCAGCCCAATCTGAACTTCTCCGTAAACCGTGATAAGGCAAGTCGTCACGGAATTAACGTCTCCGATCTTCAGGACGCGGTTCAGACCGCGGTGGGCGGAAATGCCGTCAGCCAGGTGCTGGAGGGCGACCAGCGCTACGACCTGGTATTGCGCTATCAGGCGCCTTACCGGACAACGGAGGAGGCGATCGCCAACATACGGCTACTGGCCCCATCAGGTGAGCGAGTTTCTCTAAGTCAGCTGACCGATATCAAGGTCCAGGACGGCGCATCGCAGATCTATCGTGAAAACAATTCCCGCTACGTGGCCCTGAAGTACAGTGTCCGTGGCCGTGACCTAGGCAGCACGGTCGAGGAAGCAATCAAGACCGTTCGCGAAAAAGTGAAGCTTCCGGTCGGGTACACGATCGAGTGGGCTGGCGAATATGAGAGCGCACAACGCGCGAATAAGAGGCTTTCTCTGATTGTCCCCGTAACTCTGCTGGCGATCTTCTTCCTTCTTTACTCCATGTTCAGTTCCTTCAAATGGGCTTCCTTAGTCATGTTGACCGTTGCGATTGCCCCCATCGGCGCTCTCTACGCGCTCTACCTGACAGGCATGCACTTCAGCGTCGCTGCTGGCGTCGGGGCCCTGGCGCTATTCGGTGTCTCGGTACAGACCGGCGTCATCATGGTCGAATACATCAACCAATTGCGCGCGCGTGGGCATACGGTGGAGGAGGCGGCCATCGAGGGAGCCGTACTTCGTCTCAGGCCTATCATGATGACCATGCTGGTGGCTACCCTGGGCCTGCTACCGGCGGCTCTCTCGCACGGCATCGGGAGCGACTCGCAGCGGCCCTTCGCGGTGGTTATTGTCGGCGGCCTCTCCGCAACCCTGGTAATGGCCATCTACGCCCTGCCCACGCTCTACGTCTGGGTTGCTGGAGACAACGATGTTCTGCCATCGCCCGACATGGACTTCGCCGAATAGCGTTACTCAATCAGCATGCAGTCGCCGTAGGAGAAGAAGCGGTAGCGCTCATCGACGGCATGCCGGTACGCGGCCAGAACCAGATCCTGCCCGCCCAAGGCGCAGACCAACAGCAACAAACTTGATTGCGGCAGATGGAAATTCGTGAGCATTGCGCCAGTCGCACGGAAGCGGAAACCCGGATAGATAAAGAGGTTGGTATCGCCACTTATTGGCGCAAAGCCTCCGCGCAACATCGCCGTCTCAACCGTGCGAACGCTGGTCGTGCCGACGCAGAAAACGCGCTTAGCCTTCGCTAGTCGAGCCGCGTCCGCCGCCTCAATCTCGAAGTATTCCTCGTGCAGCTCGATTTTCGCGATCTCGTTCTCGCGAAGTGGGGCGAATGTTCCCAGCCCTACGTGTAGAGTGACTCGCGCGATCTCCGCCCCGGCCTCGCGGCATGCTTCCAACATGGCCTCGGTGAAATGCAGGCCGGCCGTCGGAGCGGCCACAGAACCCGATTTCTCCGCGAAGACCGTCTGATATCGCTCCCGGTCTGCGTCATCAGGTTCGCGATGAATATACGGCGGCAGTGGTACCTTTCCAAGCCGCTCAAAAGCATCCTGCAGTGGTCCAGTGGAATGAAATTGCAAGGTCCGTTCGCCATAGTCACCTTGCGCGATGACCTCGGCGCGTAACGCCTCGTCGAAGACGATCGTATCGCCCGTGCGCACGCGTTTCCCTGGCCTCACTAGCGTCTTCCACGTGTCCTCGGCATCCATCTCAGCGCGGACGAGAAGCACTTCAACCTCCGCGCCGTCGGCGCTATTGCGCCTGCCATGCAAACGGGCTGGGAACACCCGCGTTGTGTTTAGTACCAGGCAATCGCCGGGCCGGATGTAGCGAGCGAAATTGCTGAACTTATCGTCGTGGAAGCGCTGGTGGTCCCGAGACACAACCAGCATGCGGGAAGCGCCCCGTGTCTCCGGCGGCTTCTGAGCAATCAGTTCCTCGGGCAGTTCGTAGTTGAAGTCGGAGACCAGCACCGACGCCAGTGTAGCGAAGCCTTCTGAAACTACTCGTAGTGCAATGCCTGAATCGGTTCCGTCCGCATCGCCCTGGCGGCTGGCACATAACATGCCGCGAGCGTAGCCAGTGCCAGAACCGCCGCCGTAGCGCCAAGCGACGTCACGTCCAAGCCGCTCACGCCAAAAATCAAGCCTTCTACGAAACGGGTCAGGAAGAACGCGACCACCGTGCCGACCGCCATTCCGGCCATACCCAGCAACAGGCCTTGTTGCAGCACCTGTCGCAGCAGCATTCCCGGCTCAGCTCCCAGCGCGATCTTGATGCCGAACTCGGTCGTGCGTTGAGCAACTGAGTACGAAATCACACCGTAGATTCCGACCCCCGCCAGCAACAACGCCAGCACCGAAAAGAGCCCCAGGATGAGTGTCAGGAAGCGCGGCCGGGAACTGGCTGCTGCCACCACGTCCTCCATGATGCGAACCTTTGCCACGGGCAGGCCCGGGTCGAGTGACCGCACGGCTTCGCGCACCGCGTTCGCT
>JBAUOG010000903.1:0-8997 GCA_049579625.1 Bryobacteraceae bacterium | reverse complement strand
AAACTGCGCCAGTCAGGCTTGCGGGCGACAGATCATTTCACCGGCTTCCTGCTGACGGATACTCTGACTTCCGAGACGTTGAGCGAAGCTCTAGGCCGTTTGCCGAGCGGTTCCACTGAATTCATGTGCCACCCGGGTTATCTGGGTGAAGAGCTTCGCCGCGCACCAAGCCGCTTGAAGGAAGCTCGAGTGCGCCAGTTGGAGGCACTCACTTCTCCCGCCATTCGGACCCGGCTTGCGGACCTCCGGATCAAACTCACCAACTATCGCGAGTTAGTCGCTGCGAATGAGTCGAGCGGGATAAACTAGGCAGCGAATGCGACGCCAAGGGTCCGTCTCGCTCGACTCTGCAGCGGCGATTCGCGTACTGCTTGTTTTTGTCTTCATGGCGGTACCCATCGTCTGGGCGCTGGCGACGCAAAGGGAAATGGCGCAGCGCGAGGCAGCGGCCCGTCCGGAACGTGGATGGCCCCGGGGCGTCGGGCACGTCGTCTACGCGTGGCCTGGCACGGCCGAAGACCACAAGAGCTACGTCGAGCCAGGCGGCAGCTTCAGTCCTGTGCCGGGTAGCTTTGGTCTTTCGATTGAAGACGGCGACCGCCTCCCCTTATCCCAGATCAAGCAGCGATTCGCATGGGTCAGCGGTGAGTCGATGCCAGTACTCGTGACAGAAACGCCACGCTACGGGGCGAATCTACTCGCAGACCGCCCGGGCCACTGGACGATCCTGATCACCAGCACTAACTCGCGAGCTATCCCTATCGCCTTGCGGAGTGTTGGGCCGGCAGGCGGGCCCATCTTCTCGCTAAAGAACGTGAAGGGTCGCCTGCTAATCAGCGATCGCTGGGTGATCCGCTTCGATCCTGCTCCCTTGAGCGTCCGGATTTCCGAAGAAGGCCCAAATGCGGAAGGCTGGTATCGCGCCGACATTCAGTTGGCAAAGAAGACAACGGTGGAAATCAACGATCTCAAGTTCGGCAAAGTTCCGGCACTACCGTTCGCGACCACTCGGGCGATAACGAAGCGGAGTGCAACCGATCCTCAATTCCTCGAATGCCTGGATGATCAGGTGGCTCATCTGATGATGTCGCTGGTAGCCGATCAAACTCGCCCGGGAGATCCGTTGAACTACCCGCTCGCTTGGGTACGCGATGGTGCTTATGTCGTCGTGGCTCTCGCACGCGCGGGTCAAGTGGACACCGCCAAGCAATTAGCGCTCTACTTTGCGGACCACGACTTCTTTGGCGGATTTGGCGCGGAGGCCGATGCTCCCGGCTTGTCGCTGTGGGCCATTGGTGAAACCGCCGCCTTGGCCCACTCCGTCAAGTTCGATGAGCGGGTTTGGGAAGCCGTGCAGCGCAAAGTGGAATTCATCCACCAGATGCATCACGCAAGCGCGCCTATTCGGCATCCATTCGATGGGCCGATTGTTCCTGACCAGCGTTCACGAACAGATCTGAACCTGCTCAGCGAAGCCGCGCAGAACGGACTAATCATTGGCCGCATGGACTTGCGCCGCCCGTTACTGTTCGTGAACGCGGTGAGCTTCCTGGGGCTCAACGAAGCGGCGCGGATAGCGGAGCGGCGCGGTCGGGGCGACCTGGCGCTGCGCTGGCGACAGGAGGCGGTCGAGATTCGCACGGCCTGGCAGCGGGCGCTGAACACGAAGGAAGCGCTGAACGACCGCACCTACATCAGCGCACTGTGGCCGACCCACGTTGGAGATCAGGACAAGGCGAAGCTGCGGGCTCTTTTCGAAGCACGATGGGCGAGCCAACATACGCCCGACGGTGGCTTCAAGAAGGTTCCGGAGTGGACGTATTTCGACCTTGCCGAAGCGCACAACTGGCTGGAGCTTGACGACAGGACCCGTGCTGAACAAACGATGCACTGGTTCTGGAATCACCAGGCCTCGCCGGGCCTCTACACCTGGTGGGAAGGCAGCGGTGAAGAGAACAGCTTTCATCGCTGGAACGATGTGCGCGGCTGGCTACATCCCGCGCACGTGACGCCGCATTATTGGACGGCGGCGGAGATGCTTCTCTTGCAGTTGGACCTGGCCGGGGCCCGTTAGATATTCGGACAGAGGCGCGGTAGTCGGCTGCTATTAGATGCGACTGCGCGTCGGTGGGCCGCTGATGCTGGAACCTCCCGATCACTGACCAGCGTCGGGATTAGCCGGGTACGCCTCCGCCGGCTTGCGGCTGTCGATCCAGCGCAGCAACAGCAATGATAGTCCGCACAGCAGCACCACAATCAGCAGCACGTATTCCCAATGCGTCTTCAAATACGGTAGCGTTTGCTGGCCGTAGCGCTGGCCGAGGAAGGCAAGCGCCGAATAGCGGATGACGCGTGCGAATAAGATGACCGCTAGAAAGTAGGCTGTCCGCACTTCCAGCACGGCCGCGCAGAACACCGGGATCTTGAGCGGCATCGGGATGGGCGAGAGGGCGGGCACAAATACGGTCAGTAGGCCGTAGCGTTCGAACCAATGCCGCAACTGTTTGCCACGGCCGCTCTCGGTGTACTTCGCCAGCATGACGTGCCCACCTTTACGCGCCAGCAGGAACAGGAAAAGGCTTCCGATCAGCGACCCAACGACGGCGCAAGCAGCGGCAGGGAAAGCTTGGGCCGGACTAACAGTGGAGATGTAGATCAAGAGCGCATCCACGCCACCCACGATGGGGACGCCCGCGGAGTCTAGAATCGCCAGAAAAAAGAGCCCGAATGGGCCCAATGAAATCAGGGTTGAGATGAACTGCTTCAGTCGTTACTCCGAAGCACTCTTCTTATCTGCATCGGAATCTAGGATAGCGAACAAGCCCCCTTCATCCAGTACCGGGATGCCGAGTTCGTTGGCTTTGTCGAGCTTGGATCCAGCCTCCTCGCCGGCGATAACATAGTTCGTTTTGCGACTGACCGAGCCCGCCACTTTGCCGCCGTTCGCTTCAATGCGTTCTTTTGCCTCATCGCGCGTTAGGGTCGGCAGCGTGCCAGTGAGCACGAACGTCAAACCGTTTAGGACTCCCACTTTCTTGCGCTTCTTCTCCTGCGTGAATTGAAGATCGGCCTCACGCAAGCGTTCCACCAATTCCTGGTTCTGCCTTTCGTCGAAGAAGTCGCGAATCGCCGCAGCGACTTTCGGTCCCACTTCTTCCGCCAGTTGCAACTCTTCTACGCTCGACTTGGCGATGACATCGAGGTCTCCGAAATAATCGGCCAGAATCTGCCCCGTGCGTTCGCCGACAAAGGGAATCCCGAGCCCATTCAATACACGCGCCAGCGGTTGGCGGCGGGAATGCTCGATATTTTGGATAACCTTGGCGGCGGACTTCTTGCCCATGCGTTCGAGCTCCTCGATCTGCTCCGCTTTCAGCTGATAAAGATCGGCAATGCTCTTCACCAAGCCGCGCGCGAGCAACTGATCCACCAGGGCGTCACCCATGCCGTCAATGTCCATGACGTGCCGGCTGGCAAAATGTAGGAGCGATTCGCGGATGCGCGCCGGGCAATTCGTATTGACGCAGCGGCTGGCGACTTCACCTTCCTCGCGCACTACATGGCCGCCGCAAACCGGACAGATGGACGGCATGTGAAAGGCTTTCCGATGCTTACCGTGGTCGATGACGCGCACGATTTTGGGGATCACATCGCCGCTGCGTTCTATCAGCACGCGGTCGCCGATCGCGAGTCCCAGGCGGGCGATCTCGTCTTCGTTGTGCAAGGTGGCCCGCGAAACCGTCACGCCGCTCACGATGACAGGCGCCAGATGGGCGACCGGCGTGAGCGCACCGGTTCTGCCGACCTGTACTTCGATGTTCTCGAGCGTCGTTTCGGCCTGTCGCGCGGCATATTTGAACGCAATTGCCCACCGCGGCGCTTTGGCGGTCCAGCCGAGCTTGTCCTGTTGGGCGACGGAATCCACTTTCGCCACTACGCCATCGATCTCATAGGGCAATTCATCCCGCTTGGCTTCGAGTTCGCGGATAAACACCAACAGTTCGTCCAGGTCTTTGCACAGCCGCCGGTTCTGGTTTACCTTGAAGCCCATCGACTGCAAGCTGTTGAGAGATTCCCACTGGCTGTCGAGCAGCGGCCGTCCTTCACGGAATAGAAAGTAGGCAAAGAAATCGAGCTGGCGCGCGGCGGTTAGTTTCGGGTCGAGCGCCCGGAGCGCACCCGCAGCCGCATTCCGGGGGTTGGCAAATCGCGGGAGCTCCGCTTTCTCCCGTTCGTCATTCAGGCGCTGGAAGGAGGTCTTCTGCATCACCACCTCACCGCGCACCTCAAATGCCGTCGCGCTATCCGCCGCCTTCCTGACACGTAAGGGTAGCGAACGAATCGTGCGGGCGTTTTCGGTGACCTCTTCGCCGACCCGACCGTCGCCGCGCGTCAATGCCTGCTTCAATTGGCTGTGGTCGTAGTGAGCCGCCATCGACAGCCCGTCAAGCTTCACCTCGCCCACATAGGAAAATGGCTCGGACTTCAGCAAGGAACGAACGCGCTGATCGAATTCGCGCAGTTCCGCCTCGTTCAGGGCATTATCCAGACTCAGCATGGGCGAACTGTGCGGTACTTTGACGAACCCTTCGCGGGGCGTTCCGCCAACACGCTGGGAGGGTGAATCCGGAGACTGGTACTCGGGATGCTTCTCCTCCAGCTCGCGGAGGCGGCGCATCAAGGCGTCGTATTCGGCGTCGGTGATCTCCGGCTGATCAAGGACGTAGTAAAGATACTCGTGGCACTCTAACTGTTCGCGAAGCTCTTCAATCTGCCGCTGAACCGCATTTTTCATGGCTGAAAACCTATAATGAAGAATTGCGCACCGAAGCCGGGCATTACAAGAAAGCCGCCGTCATCTTCAACCCTTTCGCGGGTCGATTGGTTCAGGGCACGCGTTCGCTTCAACGTACCATCCAAGTTCTCGAAGACCAAGGAATTCCAGCGGAACTGCTTCCCACCGAGGGACCGAATACAGCCGCGCGCATTGCCCGCGACGCGATCGCTTCGGGCTGCGACCTAATTCTTGCCGCGGGCGGCGACGGCACCATCAACGAAGTAGCGAACGGCATGGTTTATTCCCAGGTCCCCCTGGCGATTCTACCGGGTGGCACGGCGAACGTACTCGCGCACGAACTGGGCGTGAAGATTCACATTGAACAAACCGCAGCCGGCATCTCCACCGCCGTGCCCACTCGCATCCCGGTCGGCTGCCTTACCGATGCCCGGGGAAGCAAGCGCTTTTTCCTGCTGATGGCGGGTATTGGGCTCGACGCCCAGATCGTCTACGACATGAACCTCGACCTGAAGGCGTTCGCTGGAAAGCTGGCCTATTACCTGGGCGGCTTCTCGCAGATCATGAAGCCGCTGGTGCCTTTCCGGACCATCGTGGACGGCAAGAAGTTCACCACCACGTTCACGCTGGTGACCCGAGTCCGGAATTACGGCGGCGATTTCGAGATCGCGCGTGAAGCTTCGCTGCTGCGCGATCAATTCGAGGTTGTCCTGTTTGAGGCGAAGCGGTCGTACCAATACATGCCGTATCTGGCGGGCATGATGCTGGGCCAAGTCGCTAAAATGAAGGGCTGTACGGTGCTCAGGGCGCGTTCGATCCGATGCGAACCCGCCGATCCCGAGCGGGCGCCGCTGCAGGTGGACGGAGAGTTCGCCGGGCGCATTCCGGTTTCCATCGACATTGTTCCGCATGCACTGACTCTTTTACTTCCCCCTCAGTTTGTCGAGCGCGAGCGAGTTTTCCAGCAGGCGGCCACCTTCGCTTAGAAGCGCCGGCCATGGATAACATCACTCACACTTTGACCGCAATAGCGCTGTCCCGCGCCGGGTTGAACCGGCTTTGCCCGCGCGCGACGCTGCTTCTGATCGTTTCGGCTAATATCCCCGACCTTGACATGCTCACGCTATTCAAGGGCACGCTGACCAACATGGAGATCCACCGGGGCTACACGCATTCGCTGATTATGTTTCCGGTAATGGCCGCGCTAGCCACGGCGCTTTCTGCTTTGCTCTGCCGGCAAAAACTACCCTGGCTTCGCGCCTTTCTGATTGCCTGCGTGGGGGTACTGAGCCATCTCCTGCTTGACCTCACAAACGCCTACGGGATAAGGCTCGGCCTTCCCTTTTCTTCCACCTGGTTCTACCTCGATCTGAACTATCTGTTCGATGGCGTCATCATGACCGTGCTGATCATCGCTGCGCTATGGCCGTTGCTGGCGCGCCTGGTGAGCGACGAAATCGGCGAACGGAGGAAACCGGGACCTGGGCTTGCTATCTTCGCGCTGGTGTTCTTCGTTGCCTACGATGGGGCTCGCTTTGTGCTCCATCAGCGCGCCATCTCGCAGCTCGAGTCTCGCCTGTATGAGGGCGAAGAACCGATGCGTGTCGCGGCTTTGCCCCGAGCTGTCAATCCGCTGATCTGGGACGGCATTGTCGAGACCAGCTCCGCCTATCACGTCTACGCGGTTCCGAGCGTCGGCGAATTCGATCCGGCTAGTGGCGATACGTTGTTCAAGTCCGAGTGGCGGCCGAGCTTCGAAGCCGCGGCGAAAACGGAGCCGTTCCGCTACCTCATGTATTACTCACGCTTCCCGTTGTGGCGTGAATCGCCGGCAGCGGGAGGCAGCACACCACTCCAGCAAGTGGAACTGATTGAGCTTCGCTTCGGCCATCCGCCGAATCCCACGTTGCATTCGGAAGCTTTGGTGAACGCCCAGAACCAGGTCCTCGAAACGGGCATGACCTTCCTCGGGCCACTGCGGAGAGCACCAAAATAGCTTTTATTGCTCGAGTGCTATGACGACGGAAGAGCCCGTCGCTTGGACGATCATTACGCCCGTAGTCGGATCCCAGCGCATGGTTCCACCCATTACCTGCTTGGGCTTCCCGCTGCCAATTCGCAATAACTCGCGCGACCTTTTGTCGAAGACCGTGAAGCTGATGCGATCGGGGGCGTAGGAAATCGACTTCACCACGGAGGACGTGCGTAGCAGATGATTCTGCCCGGCCGGCGCAAGCTCGGGCGCTGCGGCCATGGCGCGCAGGTAGTGACGGACATAGTCTCCATAACCGTCCGTTAGCCAGATATCGTCCCGGGGATAGCGGTTCTTGCCGTCAGTATCGACCGTATAAGTCGCCCAATTCAGGCGGCGGATTGCATCCTCTTTCGAAGTGCATTCGCCGGTTGCCTCGCAAAATCGCAGCTCCGTTGAAGCATGGCGCGAGGTGTGACTGTTGCCCGGTACCTTATACATAGTTTGCTCATTCAACACAGTAACGCCCCATTTGTCGAACTCGTGGTTCTGGAATGTGGTGTAACTCCAGTTCAGAATGCCCCGTGCTTGAGACTTCCACATGGGGTCCCATTCGGGATGATCGAGAATGTAAAAGGCCATTGTGTCGGCGTTGATCTCGGTATCGGAATAGTCGCCGGTTGGGATGTCCTCAAAGAACGGGCCCCACTTGTTGGTCTTGATCGGATACTTCTTCAGCCAGGCGGTGACTGTTTCCATGCATTGCCGGTACGTGCCCGGATTGCCCTGTTTGAGCAGGATCAGCGACTCCAACAGCCGCAGGGTTGGCGTCCAGTTAGTGGTGTAGCCGGCGGAGATGGTCAGTCCGTCTTTGGTTTTTGCCTGATGCACTTCGCCGGTCAGCGCATTCACCCGAAACGGCCAAGGCGAGTTCTCGGCATCGCCTGGCTGAACATGCTTTACCAGCGAATCCGCAATGGCGACGGCTGCCGTCAGATACCTGGCATCGCCCGTCTTCTTGTAGAGCATCACCAGTTCGGCGCCAAAACTACCGGCCTTATCGGGCTGCAGAAAGTTCTTGCCCGCCCGCATGTCGCCATCGTATTTGCCCGAGTGCAACTCCATGTTGTACGGGTAGGGAAGATTCGCCCAGAGATCGGTGGGCTTAGAGAATCCATTAGCGAGCCAGAAATCGGCGATGCGGACCATGTTCGCTTTGATCTGGTCATCGCCCAAGTAGTCGTGGAGCAGATTCCAGGACGAGAGCGCCATGCTGATCTGGTCGCCGCCGAGGCCGCGCGGGTCCTCGTTCTTCCAGACCTGATGCTGCAGATAGATCGGGACGCCGTTGGGGCAGTTGCCCATGTCACGCCAAAATGCCCACACCAGCCGCACCACATGGTCATAAGCTTCGCCCGGCGTCGTTCCGTACCAGGGAACGATGCGCCCCGCGGCGTCCATCTTGACGTCGTGGTAGCCCATCACCTCGCTTCGGCTGAGGATGGGGCAACACACTACAAAGGCCGTGAGCAGGAGGAATGAAATTGCTTTGAGAATCGTGGCGCGTGCTGCGGCGTTGAGCATGCAGAGACTTTATCAAAAGATCGGATGACTACCACCCGGGAACGCATCATTCCTGCACGTGAGGACCATTCTACCGGCGACGGCAGCGTTCTCCAGCAACTGTCGAACAGGCTCAAATAGTCGAATGTAGAAGTTGATGCCCTCAATGTCTGGCGGGGCCACGACTCGCTCTCCGAGTTTTTGCACCAACGGCCGCAGCTGATCCCACAACCATCGCGCAAACCGCGAATTTTATTGCCGGATGTGGTAGTCTCCCTTGGCGCGTCTATTTCGTCGTGCGAACATTTGGTGGGCATTGACGCTCAACCGCAAGCACGCCGCACCGGTTACCTGGGCTCTCCCAAAAAACTACAGGCTGGCCGTCTTCAGCCGCGTGCTTGCCGGCCCGATGTGGATATGGGCGCCGGTGGCGGCGCCGGGCATCGCTTCGCGGAAGGCGAGATAGGGAATCTGCAGGCGCTCGAGGAGCGCGCGCAGCCAAATGCCTTCCTTCTGATCCGGGCTCAGCGCCACGTCTACACGGTTGCGATGATCGAATCCCAGCGATTGGTGCATCAACGTCTGTCCGAGAGCGCTGACTGGCAACGTCTCGTGAAAGCGCTTCTCATACTCGGCTGAGACGGTCTTCAAGTCATCCGGGCTGAAA
>JBAUOG010000902.1:0-1511 GCA_049579625.1 Bryobacteraceae bacterium | reverse complement strand
CTCACCGAATTCTCTGTTCTGAGCCACCAATTCAAAGGTTTGTCCACACAACGGATGATACGGGTGGATCACACTGAAACTTGGGGGCTCATCGTTCGCCCCAAGTGCATTTGCTCGTCGACTCCATAATCTCGGAAAGCGTGGCGCCTTCCGGGCGCTGGAGCATCCCAACCACCTGGGCGGTCTTGCTGCTCTCTCGCGGCGCCTTTGTGGCTTCTAGCGACTTGGCGGCTTTCGGGGCCTTGGGCGCGTTCTTGCGGGCAGTGGTCTTCTTCTTCGCGGGGGCCTCGTCCGGCGCGACGTTGGGCGTCTGTGGCGTAACGGGCGTAGCCGTCGCGGGTTCCGGCTCTTCAGGAATTGCGGCCGCCGGCTCAGTCGTTTCGTTGGCTTCGTGGATCGGAGCAGCCTCCGCTACGGACGACTGTTCGTCTGCTGCCGGGGCAGCCTGTCCAAGGCCCTGAAGCGCCTTCCAAATGCGGCTGACAGCCGTCTGGCGGTCCTTGAACTTCTTGACGGGACTAACTCCCGGCAGGCTGTTCCAGATCTCGACCAAGCGTGCCGCCGGCCAGTCTGTAGCCAGTTTGTTCAGTCCGGCTTCGTTGCGGAAGCGCTCCGCGTTCGCCACAGCTTCGGCGTCCTGAACCGTGGTGTGCAGCGTGATGTTGTTCGTCTCGTTTTCAATCGTGAAAATTTTCATGTTGGATCTCTTTCTGCGGGCTCAGCCGCACTGACATCCATCACTCGGGTGCGAAGACACAATCAAGCGAATTCTGAAAGAAATCGACTCTGGCGATGGACAGGCGATGATGGCGGACTCCACCCGGCGCTGTCATCATTCGTCATCTAATGGCAGCCCGCGGCTCATCTCTGGAACGCAAACAGGAAGAAGCAATTGCCGCGCTGCTGACCCAGCGGAACATCGACGAGGCAGCTCGGACGGCGGGCATTAGCACGCGAACGTTGCTGCGCTGGCTCCAGCTACCAGAGTCCCAGAAGGCTTACAGGCAGGCCCGCCGGGACGCCTACTCACAGGCAGTTGCACGGCTCCAGCAAGGAACGTCTGCAGCTGCCACCACCCTGCTGAAAACGATGATTGACCCGGGCACGCCGGCTTCGGTCCGGGTACGGGCGGCGGAAGCGATCTTTAGTCACGCCTTCAAGGCGATTGAAATCGAAGACATTGAAGCGCGCGTCTCGGACTTGGAGCGAGCTGCAGCGTTATCGAGGGAATAGCGATGAACATCCGAAAAAGGCTGGAAGCACTTGAAAAAGGGATTCTTCGGGAACCGCAGACGTTGACGATGCCCGACGGCAGGGCCGAGACTATACCCGACCATGGCCGCTATCTGCTTCGCTTGTTCTTGGCCGCGACTAGCAAAGAAGACCTCAGCCCTAAGCAGGCGGCGAACTTGGATTTGATTCGTCGATCGACGGGCGGCAATCCCATGATCGACATGATCCGCTGTTTTCTGGAAGGACCGGTAGGCGCCCTTGAGGAGGCTGCGGACCAG
>JBAUOG010000901.1:0-3373 GCA_049579625.1 Bryobacteraceae bacterium | reverse complement strand
CCGGCCCAGTATCTGGAGCAGCTTTCCGCTCATTTGTGGGCTACGCATCAGATGGATGGCTTCCGCACGGCGTCCGAGGCATACGTTCACAAATTCAACGCGTCGCTGCCTCCGGAAAAGCTCCCGCTACGACGGATGGGGATCGTTGTGGTGGGCGAAGGCGTCACGGAAACCAAGTATCGTTTATTCCGGAAGGTGCGTCGTCAAGGCGTCTACTTCTCGCAGGTCAATCCGGAAAACGGCTTGCAGACCGTGCTTGAGGCGGTTCAGGCCCGGGCCGCTGCGCATCCTACACCGTTCGCACACTGGTACATTGACGGGGGTACGCCGGCTCTGGTCAGTGCCGCGCTGACTTGCGTCTCCTACCCCGGCCTGGCGTCTGTCCGCCGCGCCATCAACGCGAAGATGAAGAAGGCGTACGAATCTGCCATGCCAGTAGAAGCGTTTCGCACCATGCTCGCGCAGATGGGCTCGGACGATCTCGGCATGCATGCAACGGGTGATGCTGCGGTGCTAGACCATTTCGAAGTGACGCTATTGACTGAGGGCTCCGGCACACAGGTCTTTAGCACCACATTTGTGCAGTGGGCTGCCCGCGAGGCGTTACGCCGCGCCAATCCCCTGACGCTGTTGGCCCGTTTTGCTCCTCGTGAGCGCGAGCGTCCCATGAACGAGTTGCTGATGGCCTCCTCGCAGAAGCCTTCGCCCGATCCCGAAGGCGCGCTGATCGACGCCGATATGGGCGCCTGGTACACGTGGCTGAATCTGCAACGCCTCCCCGGCGCTGATCAGTCCTCGTTCATGGTTTGGTTTGAAGGGCACAATCAAGCCGTCATCACAGGCCCTTCGCTGCCGCACGGCACTGTTGATGCGACGCCCATCGACCTGCGGGGCCTGCTGCGAAAGATCAGTTAAAGGTGAACAATGCGGTTTCCCATCGGCGTCGTGCTTTGCGTCCTCCCTTGTTTTGTGCAGGCTCCGACGGCCTTCGCGCAGGCACTGACACCCAACCACAAGCTTTCTGTCGTTATCGTTGATGGCATGAACAACCACGATTGGCAGGCCGGCACTCGCGCTATTCAATCCATTCTCGAGGCGACGGGCCGCTTCACGGTCGACGTCTGCACCTATCCAAAGAAACCTGACTTTTCTCGCTACGATGTGGTCGTCAACAACTTCAACGGCGGTCATACGCCCCAGGGCACTCGCTGGCCACGTGACACCGAAGAGGCGCTCGAGAGCTACGTGCGCGGAGGCGGCGGCCTGGTTGTTTATCACGCAGCGAACAACGCTTTTCTCGAATGGCCTGAGTACAACCGGATGATTGGCCTCGGCTGGCGCGACAAATCATTTGGTCCGGGCCTCGCCATTGCCGACGGCAAGGTAGTCACCATTCCGCGAGGCAGCGGAGCGGACCCAGGCCACGGCCCGCGTCATGACTTCGAGCTGTTCGTGTTCGACAAGGAGCACCCGATAACCCGAGGCCTTCCTGATCATTGGCTCCACAGCTCAGAACAGTTGACACACGGCCAGCACGGACCTGCCGAAGGCATCACCGTGCTGACCTACGCCAACTCCGAAGTGACCCGCATGGGAGAGCCCATGGATTGGGTCAGCCACTACGGAAAGGGCCGTGTCTACGTCACCATGTTGGGCCACACCTGGAAAGACGAGTTGAATCCCAACCTCGACGACGTCTCCTTCCAGGCGCTCTTCGCGCGAGGCGTTGAATGGGCCGCATCGGGCCGCGTGACTCTTGCGCCTGATCTTGGATGGAAGCCGCTCTTCAATGGCCAAAACCTGGACGGTTGGGAGCCCCGAGGCACCTGCATCTGGACGGTCAACAGTGGCATCCTGCTAGGCCAGCGAGTTCATATTCCGCCTACCAGTTCATGGCCTCTCGATCAGAAGAGCTACAACAGCTGGCTCTATCGTCAGGCTTGGCTTTACACGACGGGAAACTTCGATGAATTCGACCTGCATGTCGAATACTGGATCCCGCGCGGCGGCAATAGCGGCGTGTCGATTCGCGATGTCTCCCGCGCCCACTACGCCATCGGCGAACCCGACGCCACCCATCCTGAACTGGCCGGCCCGGTGAAAAGCACCCCGGCCCACATCGGCTACGAGATTCAGATTCTCGACGACGATTCTGATGCCAACCCGTCCGGAAGTATCTATTCACTTGTGCCGGCGAAGACTGGAGTTCACCGCCCCGGCGAATGGAACAGTCTGGACATTGAATCGCGCCACGACCTCATTCGCGTTCGTCTCAACGGGCAAGTGGTAGCGGAGGGTCCTGGTGATCCGGCTCGGTCCAAGACCGGGCCCATCGGTCTCCAACTCCACGACCAATTCACGTTTGCCATGTTCCGCAATATTCGCATACGCGAGATCGCCCCCTCCTCCAAGTAGCCGGCTACCTTCGGCGCAACGTTCAAAACCGAATCTGACACAATCCGTTTTATGCGCCTTGTTCTGCTTCTCTTGCTGCCCTGTTGCTTTCTTACCGCTCAAGACAAGCCATTGACCGCCTTGCCTTACACGCCCAGCCTGGATCAGTCCTTCATGGATAAGAACATCGACCCGTGCGTCGACTTCTACAAATACTCGTGCGGCAATTGGAACAAGATCAATCCGATTCCGGCCGACCAGGCCAGCTGGGATGTCTACGGGAAGCTGGCGTACGATAACCAGCGCTTCCTCTGGGGCATTTTGGAAGAGACGTCGAACGCTTCGCCGACCCGCACAGCAGCCGAGCAGAAGATTGGCGACTTCTTTCACGCCTGCATGGACGAGCCCGCCATTCAGACCCAAGGCGCCGCTCCTCTTGCCCCTGCCTTGAAAGAAATTGAAGCGATCAAATCTTTGCGCGACCTCGCAACCTATCTCGGCAAGGCGCACGCGCGCGGCCTTTCCGGAGGCATGTTGTTCGGATTCGGATCGGACCAGGACTTCGACAACTCCAACAACGTGATTTCCTTTGCCACGGCCGGCGGTCTTGGCTTGCCTGATCGTGACTACTACGTCAAGACGGATCCCAAGTCAGTGGAGACTCGCCAGAAATATGTGACTCATGTGACGCGTATGTTTGAGTTGCTGGGTGACGCGCCGTCCGTAGCAGCTGTCAATGCTCAGACGGTGATGTCGATTGAAACGGATTTGGCCAAGGCCTCGCTGAAGCGCGAGGAGATGCGGAATCCCTATAACTTGAAGCACAAGATGACGCTGCCCGCCTTGGCCAAATTGGCGCCCGACTTCGCCTGGGATACCTATCTCGCGGAATTGAAACCGCCCGCTTTCACCGACGTGAATGTTACCGAACCCAAGTTCTATGAGGAATTGAACACACAGTTGAAGCAGAACAGTATCG
>JBAUOG010000900.1:0-3200 GCA_049579625.1 Bryobacteraceae bacterium | reverse complement strand
CCGTCCTCCAAAGCCTTGTGGTAATCCTGGTAGCGCTCCATCATTGCTTTCGCTTCGGCTACCACGGCTTTCGCTTTCTCCTCATCGCCCGGCTGCATGGGGCGCACTGGGGTCATCACCATGTGGCCGGCCATGGCAGCCATGCTCGGGCCCATATCGCCCATCTCGTCCTTGCCGCTCATGTCCATCCCGGGCATGTCGCCCATCGGATGGTTCGTCTGGCCTGCGCGCAGGGGCAGCAACAAAGCTCCAAAGGTGAGTGCCAAGGCCAACGTGCTATCAAGGCGCGGGAGCTTCCTGACCGTCGCGTCGTTTTGGGCCGTTCTCGACATAAATCACTTTCTATTGCGATGATCGTCCGGAAAGTGGGCGGGGGCAATAACCACATTCCTCGATGCGCATATGGCCACTATGGTGTTGTGACGAAATACATTGGCGCGATATTCGCCGGCCCAATCCGCCTGCCTTCGCTTTGTTTTGAATGACGAGACGCCATTACCGACGAGATGCCGATAGTCTCGAACGGAAGTGATTCTGCAGAGAACGGTCGGCAAGCTGAGGCCTGATGGCAGAAGATTCAGAGCCTGTTCTGTTCTGCTACGCCTTTCCCGTGCCCACACACGGCAACTAGCCCAAGGTCCAGTAGTTTCCCGAGCCGAAATCCCGCATAGTCCTCTCTAGGGATCGAACGGTTGCATGAGCGCGTTTTGCGCGAGTTGGAGGACCACTTGGCTCTGAGCCTTGTAGTTGTCAGGCGATATGCGAACGTCCTTCGCCACTCGCTCTCCCGAGATCTTCGGTCACGAAGGCCTCGAGCGGCGGCAACTCGAAACGAAACACCGTCCACCGCAGGTCAAGAAATGGAAAACAAATGATGAAACGAAACGTTGGATATACAGTCACGGCGCTCGCGCTTGCAATTGGCCTATCCGCGCCTTTACTGGCGCAAGAGAAATCACCAGAGGCGATGAACGCTCTGAACAACATGGGCAAGTATCTTCGGACCCTCAAGGAGTTCCAGGTCGAGGCTGCCGTCACCACCGAGGACGTCCTGACTGATGGCCAGAAAATCGGATACGCCACCACCACCAACATCTTGGCCGAGTTGCCAAACAAACTCCGCGTCGATGTCGAAGGCGATCAGAAATCGCGCCTGTTTCTTTATGACGGGAAATCATTCACTCTCTTCGCCCGCCGCGCAGGATTCTACGCCACCGTACCGGCCCCTGACACCATCGGCAAGTTGATTGATGTCGCCAGCAGCAAATACGACATCGAAATTCCACTGCTTGATCTCTTCCTCTGGGGCGGCCCGCGTGCCAGCACCAACGAAATTACATCGGCGACCGATTTCGGCCCCGGCGTCGTGGAAGGCACTACCTGTGAGCACTACCTCTTCCGGCAGCCTGGCATCGACTGGCAGGTCTGGATCCAGTTGGGCGACAATCCATTGCCCAGAAAGCTCGTCTTGACCACCACCACGGACGAAGCGCGGCCGCAGCACATCTCCGTTCTTACCTGGAACCTGGCGCCGTCCTATAACGCGGCAGCCTTTGTGTTCGATCCACCGGCCGACGCTCACAAGATCGTCTTCGCCGAAGACAAGCCAACCTCCGCAGGCACCAACTAGGAGCCATCACAATGAAAAACTATATCCGAGACTTCTTAGCATTAGCCCTTGGGCTGCTTCTGACTGTCACGTCCCTCCCAGCTGCGCCCGGCAAGGGCGGCGGCGGTGGCCAAGCCACGCGTTCGAGTGCGAAGAGCAACGTCAACAACGCCAGTTCCAACCGCAATACCAACAACAACACCAATCGAAACACCAACGTCAACAACAACACCAACGTCAACCGCAACACCAATGTCAACAAGAACACGAATGTCAACGTGAACAAAGACGTTAACGTGAACGTGAACAACAACAACCACTACAACAATGGCTGTTGCTATCACAGTGGGGTCGGGGCAGCCGTAGCGACCGCTGCCGCCGTAACGGCAACCGCCATTGTGGTCGGTTCCATGGTGAACACTTTGCCTCCTTCTTGTACGACCGTCATGGTCAATGGCGTCACCTATCAGCAGTGCGGCAGCACGTGGTATCAACCACAGTTCTCCGGCGGTAGCACGACGTATGTCGTCATTAACGCTCCGCGTTAAGAACTCGACAATTCAGCAATGGAGAACAAACTATGAAACGAAACATTGGATACACCGTCGCCGCGCTTTCCTCCTCCGGCCGCCGGCGCGCCAGGTTCGTTTCGTAATCCTCCGACAGTTAGCTTGGCAAACCGGAGATTAGATTCGTCTCGGCTTTTCATCAGCAGGGGTGAACGGATCCCGATCATGCCGGTTTCGTTTCGCAGAACACTCGCTCCGCTTGGCTTCTTCCGAAAATGTGGCGCCGGCTGTTAGTCAGCCGGCCGGGCCGAGAGTCGTCTCGGCCTATGGCGGCCCGAGTGGCGCCTTTAACAGGCCTGCGGCGCCGGCTTCCCCTTCGGGCCTGATTTGATGTGGCCCGTGAAAGCCGACGCCGCACGGATGATTGGTCTATGTTTCGAATGGGTGTGCCGTAGTTAGTGCTTGGAGGACAACGAAGCCGCCACGGCAACTGCGTTGGGCCGTGTTTTCTGCGCGATCAGCTCGCGCTCTGCTTTCGACTGATGCAGCTGCCATACCCGCCTGGAGTCGGATACCTGGTACAGGAAGTAGTCGTCGCCGTAGTGCTTGAACGTCAGCACGGGCGTGCCCTTGTCCTTGCCCGCGCCAGCCGGAAAGGTCATGGTGACGGTGGCCGAGCGGCGGTTGACGTCGCGGATCAAGAGAACATCGCTGCCCATCCCGACCGGGCGAAGGCAATACTCTCCCGGTTGGAGCGATTGCTCGCCGGCGGTGAAACTGAACGGAATGGTAACGGTGATGCAGCCCTGCGCCAGCAGAGCGGCGGGAATGAGAACGGCGCTGAAGCTGAGGGCGGCTAGAGTGTGAAGAATCGAGCTTGACATTGGGGGGCCTTTCTTTCAAACCGTTTAACTGTCCCGGTTTGACATGAGGGTAAGCGCGAAAATTGAGTAAGGTCCGCCAGCTTTTGCAGTGAAAAGCAGGGAGGACTGAGGTCGAAGGAGCTGGTCGACGGGGCTGTTTGCTGGCGCGTCGCCGAACATCACACAGGGGCGCAGTCTGGTTAATTCGACCCTATAGAC
>JBAUOG010000899.1:0-3387 GCA_049579625.1 Bryobacteraceae bacterium | reverse complement strand
TGGGCGCTCCCGTGACACGCACCGCAATCCGGTGCGCTTTTGTTGCCGCGCGCTTGTGCCAACCCGTGCACGCTGCCCGCATAGTCCGCAGCCTGGTCTGCGTGACACGTTGCACAGGCGGGTTTCGCAACGCCGGCCTTATGTGGATACGTGTCGTGCTGTTCGTGACAGGTATCGCACGTCAGCGATGCATGCGCACTCTTGGCCAGCTTCGTGCCCGTGTCATGGCACTTTGCGCAGTCCGTCGCCTTGGCCGGTTTGGCCTTGAGCAGGATCGCCGCCTTATTTGGGGCAGCCCAGAGTGAGCCGCAGCCGGCCCAGAGAATCAGCCCTAAAACGATGCCGCCGGGCTTTCTGACCATTGAGAGAAACGCGCCATACCAACTCAATCTTCCGCTCCTGCCTCGATGGGCACCGCAACGGACGTTACCTGGGCGGTGGCGTCACTGACCCCGATCAGAGGAAAATTCGATACACAACGGCTCCAGTCTACGGCGAAATGGCGTCAAACGCACTAATCAAAACCTTGCAGCTTTGCGGGAAAACCACGCCGGCAACATCATCGGACGTTAAGGAAGGTTATGCGCCCCACTAATCCCGCTCGCCGCATTCCGTTGATATGCTGTCCCATGGCAATCGGTGGGGAAGCGGCCATCTTCGCCGCCCATCCGCACCGAAAGGGAGATAAACCGTGCGATCAATCGTGGACAAACTGGTCCTAAGTTCTCTCGCTTGTGTTCTTGGCTCGCTCTGCTGCGTGCCGGGCCTTGCGCAAGCATCCGGGCCGGCTGCGGACCCGTGGTGGAAGCATGCGGTGATCTACGAAATCTACCCGCGCAGCTTCCAGGATTCGAACGGAGATGGCATGGGCGATCTGAATGGCATCACCCAGCGGCTCGATTACCTGAAGGAGCTCGGCGTTGACGCCATCTGGATTGCGCCCATTTACCCCTCCCCGCAAGTCGATTTCGGATACGACATATCGGACTACGAAAACATCGACCCGCAGTACGGCACATTAGCCGATTTCGACCGTCTAATCGCCGAGGCCAACCGTCGCGGCATTCACGTCATCATGGACGCTGTCCTGAATCACACCTCCGACAAGAGCCCCTGGTTTATCGAATCCGCCAGTTCCCGGACCAACCCCAAGCGCGACTGGTACATCTGGCGCGACGGTAAAGCGCCGGGGAAGCCGCCTAACAACTGGCTCAGCATCTTCGGTCACTCGGCCTGGCAGTACAGTCCGGCCACCGATCAGTACTACTATCACTACTTCTACATCCAGCAACCAGATCTGAATTGGCGCAACCCGCAGGTCGAAAAAGCCATGTTTGACCAGCTGCGTTTCTGGCTCGATCGCGGGGTTGCGGGATTCCGCCTCGATGCAGTTCCAACGCTATTTGAAGATCCCAAGCTGCAAGATGAGGAGATCCTCTCGGGCACGAACAAGTTCGGCGACCGCAGGGAAATGACCACACTGCAGGAGAATCTTCCCGAAGTGCACGGTGTCATCAAGCGCATGCGCGCCATGATCGATAGCTATCCAGGTGACCGCGTTCTCATCGGCGAAACTTATCTTCCCAACGTGGAGGAGCTGGACAAATGGTACGGCGGCGCGAAGCACGACGAATTGCAGTTACCTATGGACATGCAGGTTGGGTTTGAGCCGAAGCTCGACGCGGCTGAGTTTCGCAAACGCATCGCCGACGCCGAATCCAAGCTTCACGGTAGCCAGCCGCTCTTCGTGTTTGACAATCACGACAACCCGCGCAGTGCGGCTCGCTACGGCGATGGCGTGCACGACCAAGCCATCAATAAGATGCTCGCTACCATTCTCCTCACCACCCGCTCCACAGCCTTGATGTATTACGGCGATGAAATCGGTATGCCCACCACCGAGCCTACCGACAAAGCGCAGGTGAAGGATCCCATCGGAATCCTGGGCTGGCCCAACGAAAAGGGCCGCGACGGCGAGCGCACTCCCATGCAGTGGAATGGCTCGACCGCGGCGGGCTTCAGCACTAACCCCAAGACTTGGCTGCCCGTCGCACCAGACTACAAGCAAGTCAACGTGCAGACCGAGTCGCAAGACCCCGGTTCCATGCTGAACTGGTATAAGCAGTTGATCGCTCTTCGCCGCACCAATCCGGCCCTTCACGATGGCAGTATGAAAATGCTCGAAACCAGCAACCAGAATGTGCTGGCTTGGAGCCGCACCGCGCCCAACGCCAAAAGCGTAGTCATCGCTTGCAACTTCACCGCTGAGCCGCAGGTCGTCTCACTGCAAAAAGTGCTGGGTGGATCAACTGAAACCGCCGCCACCCTGGCCTCCAGTGGCGGCCCGCAGAAGAGCACGGTCGACCTGCGCGCCGTCTCGCTTCCCGCCTACGGCAGCCTCATCGCCGAAGTGAACTGAAGGACCGGGTTTCGTCTTACTGGTGCGCCCGACGACGAGAACATCCCCACTTATTTCTTCGGAAACGTGAACTCGCCCGACGGATCCCTCTGCTTCAGTGCCTTTACCCGGCCATCCTGCACGACGAACTCTAACACCAGGTCGGAGAACTGCGGTGTCCGGAACGCAAAGCCCTTGGTCCGGATCAGTGGCAGGACCGGCTGGCCGGGCAGAACCAGCGACAAGCCACCGCCGGGCTTCAGTGTCACTTCGAACGTTGAGCCGCTCGGTGTGACGTAGCTGCCTGCGAACTGCGTCATCAACTGTGGATCAATGGCGTCCGGCTTGCGAACGAACAGAGCTTCCGCTTCGTCCAGAGACATGACGGCGTGCTCAATATCACCCTGCGGATTCGTACGGAAATTCACCGACCACTTCCCATCTTGCTCGTCATCGGGCGTATCGAAGCGGTCGTAGTGAAACTGTGTCATCGGCATGCGGATTTTGTGGAAGTCGAACTGCAGTTGGTTGTCCTTCAGCCCGATCGTCATCGCGCCATAGGCCGGGTTCTCATATACGCCGGCGTAATCAGCCAGGGGGTGCGAGGGCTTGGTATTCGGGACCCGCCCTTCATTCGCTTTGGCGCGCGCCGCTGTATCGGCCGTCTTGTCCTTCAGCCGAATCTCCAGCCGGCGTTCACTCCAAGGCGTCAGATCCATGCCCAGTAACCGCTCGTAAACGTTGTACGTAACGATGTTATAGAGCGGTTGGCTGTGGTTACCAATCTCGAAGACAATGACGCCGATGTGTTCCTGAGGCATAAACGAAACTTGAGTATGGAAGCCCGGTAAATCGCCTCCGTGCAAGGTCATTAGGTGGCCGCGGTAGGAAGCGGTTTGCCGCCCCATCCCGTAGGCTGCATTCAAAATCTCCGACCAGCCTCTAGTTTCCAGCCCGACATTCGGAAGCGCGATCGCAGGCTGTAGTGT
>JBAUOG010000898.1:0-8840 GCA_049579625.1 Bryobacteraceae bacterium | reverse complement strand
GGAGAACCCGGAACGATCCAAGAAACCGTGCCCTGCCCGACCGAAGAGGAGCCAACCATCGGACTTGGGGTTACCGCGATCGACGAGCCCCTAGCGTAAAGCGGGTCCAGCGGCATCGGGTTTAGATAACAGGAGTTTGTAATCCACGACCAGGGCCGGATCACAACTTCGTTCCCGAACGATAGCAAGGTACTCGCCTCATAGCCTGCAACATTCTGAGGGGCGCTCAGATTCCCCACACAGGCGCTTGTTGGTGCCGGCGGAGTGGTCTCGCCAATGATTATCCGAGGCCCGGAATTACCGTAGTGCTGCACTAAGTCCGTTATATCGTTGTACAAAAGGGTCGCAGTGGTAGTTACATCCACCCCGGTGCAGCCCTTTGAATCCTTAATGCAGGGGTAGGTGTGTACATCGAGGAGCGGCGTAACCGTATAAGCTACTGGCAATGTCGGGCTGGTGGGCGCCGTGCCTCCGCAGGGTAGCCCGGACGGTTGCTGGAATCCAGTGGAAAGACCGAATCCACGCCCGGCCAGAGCGCTTTCCAGAGCCGACGCTATGTCCAGCATGCCCGAGTCGTTGTAACCAGTTAGGCAATCTGCATTCGCCTGGGTGGGATTGCGGCTTGCCACCGAATAAGTGGCGAGTCTCGGGTCTAATCCGTTTTGTACTAATAGCGACTGAACGTCTCCTAGGACGTCAAAACTGGTCGTATTGTCGTAAATGAGCCTGCCCATTGCTGTGAAATCGGCCAGATTCAATTCTTGAGAAATGTCGATCTCTGCGAACAACAGGCCGGCGGCCACGGTCGATGAAATCATCGTTTCCATGAGGTTGTGATAAGGCTGCCATCCCCAAAAACCCTGATTGTCAACAACTGGCGGATGAGCGGCCAGATGGTAGCCATCTCGAACGTCCTGGCAATCTGGAAAGCCATTGATGGCATCGAACCCCAGAGGCATCCACCGATAGAACGTCAGCGTCTCTGTTTGCGGGCTTCCGCACTTCTGTACTGTCGCCGTCGCGTAAGGCGCGCCACTCCACCAACAATCTAGCGCTGGCGTTGGAGTTACGTATATAAACCCAGCTGCCTTGAGGTCTTCCAGAAACAGATTCAGATTGTCAGTCCAGGCCTGATTCATGTTGCCTTCCGAGTCCCAAGGAGTACTGGCCCCAAAATCTCCTTCGGTGCCTCCATACCCTCCTCGGAGAGCGAACATGAAGCGCACTCCGGTTGCACCGCCTTCGACATAGCTAGCCGACAATGTCTGGATGCACGAACGCACGGTTGTCGGGTTCGAAGGGGTAGGAACAGGACAGTTCGCTATATACGGATGCCCGCTCGCGTTGATATTCGGCTTCGTATAGACGTCAAATGGAATTGGTCCGTAATTAATCTCTATTCGAAAGGGAGTGTTGCTGGCCGCAGACAGCTGCAGTGAAAAGATACTCAACAACACGATTTGAACTGCTTGTAGGACGCCCGAGGACGCCCGGGATTCCGACCGCATAAATGCCTCCGCTCTTCATCCGTGGCGTTTTTGACTAAACACAGGTGTTTCGCCACTAACTGGATAAGCGGAGGCTGTCACGGAAACACGACACGAAACCCGCTAGGAAATTCACTGGCTTCGCGGAATGTAAACTCAAACTATTGAGTCGCGCCCTCTGCTGGAAACGTATTCAATTCTCAATGTCTCGCGCCGGTTTTTGCTCCTTCCTCGTCCTCGTGGCGCCCATCGTCGCCAATTCCCAAGAGCGGCCGTCTTTCCAAGCCGAGGCCAAGCTCGTCAACATCACCGCCAGTGTCCGCTCCACCTCGGGCCAGATCATCGGCGACCTCACCCAGGACGATTTCGAAATCCTCGATGACGGTGTCCCGCAAACCATCCGTTTCTTCGCCCGCGAGGCAGAGCTCCCGCTAAGTCTCGGTTTGATCATCGATGCCAGCGGAAGCCAGGACAGATTCATCAAACAGCACGACCGCGATGTGGCGAAGTTCCTCGAGACCGCTCTTCGCCCAAAGGATGACGTGTTTGCGGTCTGCTTCGGCAATCATCTCCGCCTCGTCAGTGACGGCGACACCTCGGCGTCGTCCATCATCGATCACCTTAAGATCTTCGATAAGGACCCCAAGCGCTTTCCCGAAATCGGTCCACACGAAGACCGCGATCTCGGCACAGCCTTGTACGACGCCGTTTATTACTCCGTCCAGGAGAAACTCGCAAAGCCCGGTCAGCGCCGTCGCGCGATTCTGCTATTCAGCGACGGCGAGGAGAACTCCAGCGCCAACGACCTGCTGGATACCATCGAAGCCGCGCAGAACGCCGACACTCTTGTTTATTCGATTCGCTACACCCAGATGGAGCATGGCCGCTTGAATGCCCGCAATCGCTACGGCATTCACGTCATGCATCATCTGGCGACTCTGACCGGCGGCGGGGACTTCGACGCACTCCACACCAACCTGGCCGTGGTCTTCGATCAAATCGCCGCCGAACTCCGTTCCCTCTACGAAATCGGATACGTCCCATCGAATTCACACCCGGACGGCACGTTCCACAAAGTGGAGATTCACTGCAAACGCCCCGACGCCGTCATCCGCTCCCGCTCCGGCTACTACGCCCGCTGAACGGCTTCCTCATCGGGGACGCCCCGGCCTGATGTCATGCTCACTTCCAGCGTCTCAAAGCGCCGGTGAAGCGCCAGCTCGCCGTGCGCGCTTCAGGCGTGTCCCCAAACGCGACAATGCTCGTCAACCGCGGCTTCCTAAGGCCTCACAACCAAGTATTTTCAGACCAACCGCACACCTCCGCCGCTGTTCGCACGTGTTCCGGCCGAAATCCCATTCCGATCATCCGTGCCGGAATGCGGCGCAACACTGGGTACCGCTGCAAAAGCCGAAACGGCAGGGGAAGCCGCCGAATCGGGGTGGCGTCTTTCAACGCGGGACCAATCAACCGCCGGTGCGCGAAAACCTGAAATCTCTGAGTCATGCGGGTCGGAAGCTCGCGGCGCTGTTGCACCCTTCGCAGGTGCTCATCACTCACTTCGCGATCGAACAGCGGCTGTGCGAGCAAGTTAGCGGTGGCCACTGCGTCCTGAATGGCGAGATTGATGCCGACCCCGCCGATCGGAGACATGGCGTGCGCAGAATCCCCGATGCACAACAATCCCGTGCGCGACCACCGCCGCAAGTAATCGACGGCAACCGACAACAGCTTGATATCGCTCCAATCCTTCAGTTCCTCCGTGCGTTCCTTTAGGAAAGGCGCAATGCTCGCGATGTCCGCCCGAAACGATTCCAAGCCTTTACCCCGAATCTCTTCGAACGCTCCTTTGGGAACGACGTACGCGCATTGCCAGTAATCGCCGCGATTGAGAGTGACTAGGATCTTGCCCGCCCTGAACCGCCCGAGCGTCTGTTCCGGATCATTGGGCCTCCGGGAGATCCGCATCCACAGCACATCGATGGGAGCGCCCCGGTCGATTACTTCGAAACCCGCTTTCTCGCGCACAATGGAATGTCGGCCGTCTGCTCCGATCGTCAAGTCGGCCCGCACTTCCAAAGTTCCATCCGGTGTTCGAGCCCGCACGCCCGCAACTCGACCGTCCTCCACGAGCAGGCTGGTCACTTCCGCCTGCATCCGCAAATGGAACGCCGCATAGCGTTTCCCTTGCTCCGCGATGAAACTCAAAAAGTCCCACTGCGGCATCAATCCTACGAACTTGCAGTGGGTGGGAAGATGAGAGAGATCGGCGACAACCACCTGAAAGTCTTCGATTTGCGCCCCAATTTGCGGCAGTTCCTGATGCGGCCGCCGCAGGAAATCATCCAGTAAGCCCAGCTCGTACATCAACTCGAAGGTCGAAGGATGAATCGTGTCGCCCCTGAAATCGCGTAGGAAGTCCGCGTGCTTTTCGAGGACCACCACCTCGACTCCGGCGCGGGCGAGTAGAAACCCGGCTACCATCCCGGCGGGTCCGCCGCCTGCGACGCAGCAACGGGTTTTCATTACTTCGGAGTCGGGTTTGAAGGGCTGTTCCGGCGAGCGGTTCTCCATTCGGGCCGTCCCTTGTACCAGCTTGCCCCACCTCGAACCAGCTCTCAAGGTACGCTCGGACGGCTCGTCAAAGTTCCCTAATTTCTACCCGGGTTGTAGGGTAGGCGCCCCCGCCTTCGCGGGACCCCTGGTCCTGCTGCTTCTGGCCGTCGGCCGCCGCATTTTCATCCGTGAACGGCTCGAGGGCGCCCCCGCCCGTTCAAGGAACCTCAAAGTTTCGAGCGGCTCTCGCACTCATTTTCGAGTGCCTTCTCAAGCGACTCATCGATGAATAGGTGGGAAACCAGCCCATTCTTAACGCACTCAAAAATCGCTGCCGCCCGCGATGCGCCCATGCAAACCACCACCACCCCAATCTGAGACGGCTTAGCATCCTTCGCCGCCGCTCTTTCGGCACATTTCCTGACATGCTTCTGCCGCAGGCCCTTCCACCGTTCCTCAAAGTCATCCATAAACGCCTTCAGTTCCGCGACCTTCGCCGGACCTACTTGGTTTTTGGGCAACAGGATACCCCCCAAGTCCCCCACAAAGAATGGCCGCTCCTTCTCATCAAGCAGGCTTCCGCCGACAAAACCCAGCGGATTCGGCCCCACGGACGTGATAATGCCATCCACGTCGTCTGCCAACGGCTCCTCGCCCTTCGGTCCGCCCAGGAAGATGATCCTATAGTCCGTCAGTCGCCCGATCAGCTTCTCAATGACCCGCCGTTCGTCCCGGCTGAATTCACTGGGAATCAAAGCCGGCAACATAGTCAGCGACCGGGCGTGCGACTTATCGTCTCTGAACAGTTGCTGCAGTTCATCCGCCAGGATGCTCGAAGACGAGGCGGTTGCGGCGAACCCTAATGGTTCTCCCGCCAGCGGAATGAACTCGGTGAGGGAAGATGGCCGCGTCGCCAGGGTCTTACTGGTCCTTACCAGAGTCGCCAGCGTGCCGCCCCAAGTCACCCCGCAAAGTCGCGCCCGCGACAAAAGCTCCCAAACCGAGGGCGCTGCCATCCGCGTGAACTTCTCGAGCGACGTGGGCGACGATTCGGGCTCGCCCTCTCGCTCCGGCTCCGCGCCGACCCGAAAGACCCGGACCGTTGGCCCGGGTCTGCCGAGAGCGAATTCAGAGAGCCGGTTCAATGCCTTTCCCACTTTGTTGGCCAGCAGCCGGTTCTCCAGCTCTGCCTGCAACTCGCTTGATACATTGCCCTTAAGAAACTTACGTGATTCTTCGTAGTAGGCGCCTCGAACCCTGTCGAGCACCCGGGAAATGACTGCTGGACTGACCTTAAGTTCAGCCGCTATCTCGGCCTGTGTTTTTCCCTGGTGCGCATAGAGGTACGCGGCGTAAACTTGATCATGCTCGCTGATCGCTCGACGTGCCAAGATGATCTAAACTCCTTCCCGAAAGGCGGACCCACGAGCATTGCTCAATCCAATATTAGCAAACGATTGCCTGAACTAGATGAGGTTGCTTACATATTCTATCAAGCGTAATTGTTATCAAATTTAACACACTCGTTCTATTAAATAACGCAAGTGCTTGCGTAATGTGAATCCTATTGCATAATTGCCGCCAGTAGTGTACCCTGCTGATGCGGTCGAGAGAGCTTCCCAGCTTCCATTGGCCGCCCAGGAGTTGGCCATGAAGCCGGCAATGCAAGACAAACCGCTCTGTCTGCGGGTAACTGTTTTGAACTCGCTTCTTTGCGTCCGCGGAGGCATCAAGCGAGGTCCCCCATCTGGCAGGCAGACAGCATCGCTGCCCCCATCTCTCGCGAACTCCGCGTTGCAGGTCCCACAATTTGCCTTCTCCCCGCTGCAACGCAATCTGTTCCCTCCCACCCCTTCGCTGCCGTCCTGCTCCTCGAGCGAGCGTCCGTCGGCGATGCATCCAGTCAACCCGGTGGACGCAGCCGTCCGTGACCTGCAGGATCAGGCGCTACTTCCCCGCAACTCCTCCCTCGACCTGACCCTGGAGCTGATCGTCGGAGACTCTGCCGTCGACTCGGTCCTTCGTGCCTCCGGCAGTTCGCCGGGTTCGAGCATCAAAGACGTCAGTGCCCTGATTGGGTATTACGATTCACCCGCCCAGCCACTCGGCGTCGCCCTGTTGCGGGAGCGTGATGCCGCTTTCTTTCTCAACCCAACAAACGGCGAGCTCATTATCGAGGCCACTGCCGGGGAATCGCGTACGGTGGTGATAGTCGGAGACGACTTCAGGCAGCATGAGATCCTCGGACCACAAGAGGGCGCCAAAGCGGTATTTACGGGTTTAGCCGCGAAGAAGACCTACATCATAGGCTTGGTTACCCTCCGTTCGCTCAACGCTTTGGCGGATGAGGCCCAGCCGACCTCTGAGTTCCGTCCCACGCTGCAATCCCTCCTCCGGAAGGCCCTGGATTCGTCTCTCCGCCGTGAGGGCCGGAGCGAGCCATACACTCTCCAAGAGCTCGAACTTCGAGTGCGGCGAGAGTACAAGCAGTTGAGCTTGGACTTTGACCCACCCGGTTCAGCCCGATGGGCGAACATCTTTAACACCCTTTGGGCTCTCGGCCGCAAGCGGGAAGCCCGTCAAGCATAAGCGAAGACCACGCTTCGCTCCATCCGGAAACCCAGCAAGGAGGACTAAAGTCAAATGTCTAAAGAAAATAACAGCTACTATCCCGCAGACCCATGGGGTTTGGCGGAACGGGCGATCAAGAAGCGCAAACGCGTTTTCCTATACGGTCCTCCGGGCGTTGGTAAGAGCTATTTGGCGTCTAGGGAAGGGCAGCCTCTCTCCATAACTCTCTCCGAAGACCTAACCGTGCAAGAACTCATGGGCCACTGGGTTCCAAAAGGCACAGAGTTTAAGTTTCATTACGGCCCTATCACTACGGCCTTCAAAGAGGGCCTGGACCTCGTACTCAATGAAATCGGTCGCGCCAGCGGCTCCGTGCACGATTTCTTGCTCGTTATCCTGGATGGCACTGAAGTCGCCCGGCTGACCCTGCCATCGGGCGAGACCGTGCGCCCAGGCCCCGGATTCAAAGTCATCGCAACCAGCAATACTCCGCTCGCCGACCTCGGGCCAGCCCTACGCTCGCGATTTCAGGCCGAGGTTCATCTTCGATCACCTCACCCGGAACTCATAAAGAAACTGGATCGGTGCTACCCCGGCTTGGGGCGGGCGGTAGCCGATAGCTTCAAGGATCCTGAACGGGCTCTTGACCCACGCCACGTCCTCAGCTTCGTGGAAATGCTAGATGAGGGCTTCACGCTTCAAGACGCGGCGCTCCTGGCCTTTGGCGAGTCTGGGCCGGACGTTCTGGCCGCGCTTTCCGCCGCTGGCGTGAGGTTCCCATGCGATCGCTCGTAACACCGCTGCCAGCTGTCGCCGCGGGAACAGGTCCCTTCCGCGTAACTGCCATGCCGTCCCAATCCGGTGGCTCCTGCGCCCCACCTCGCGCCAACCAACCGGGGCTCTTCAATGTGCCGCTGGAGGCCGACTCGGTTCAAGCCTTGGCAGTTCGACAACACGAGCTCGGCCATCTCGGTCTTGGCCGGCTCGGTGCGATTCCCCTCAATGCAGTTGAGGCCCTCTACAGGGCCGGACTCCACTTTGGCTGGGTACAGTTCTCGCTCGACGTTCCCGTCAACGCGTTCATGCTTGCAAGAGGCAACGCGGAAATTGCCCTACTTGAACTATGGACCGGTACGCTCCCCCCTGAACTGCCACGCTGGGTGGCCGCAATGGAATTCCTGCGCAGCCAAGGCCTAGGCGCCGAACTCCGTTTGCGCTTGTCTCTGCAGGCGCGGGCCCAGTTCACTGCGGCTGAACTGTATCTGCTGTGCTCAACCGCGCGGCTTTTGCAAATCCGTGGTGCGCGTGCAGCGCCGCTCTCCGTAAGAGAGTTGCGGAAGATCCTGACAAGGCTGCAGAAGACGTTTGGTCCCGATTCAGCGGATACCACGCATGTGCTGCTCGAATCCTCCGTTCCGACTCCCGAACCACGCCGTGACAAAGGACCTCCTTCGCCCCCCGCCCCCCGAAACGAATGGGGCTCGATGGTTCTGGCCGAGTCGCCGCTAACCTGTCGCGGCGCGGAGAGGCGCGGCAAGGTGGCCAAGAAAGTCGTCGCCGGCCATTGCGGAGCATTTCGATTCCCTCATCGTGCGCTGCTGCCCGCATCCGATGGACGAGCCTTTGGCCTAAAGCGGCGGATTCACGGCGGTACCATCCTCATCGACTGCAGCGGTTCCATGCACCTGACTACAGAGGAACTAAGGGCCCTGCTCTCTCGGTCGCCGGCTGCAACAGTCGCCATCTACGCCGGCCTGCCGGGCGAAGAAACTGGAGCGCTGCGCATCGTCGCCAAACACGGGCGCTTTGCGCCAATCGAAGAAGCCACATCCTGCTTCGGGAAAGGGAATGTCATCGACGGCCCTGCTCTGCGATGGCTATCTCGCCAGCCTGCACCAAGGATTTGGGTGAGTGACGGGATCGTTACCGGGCGCGGTGACAAAGCGGGTGCCAATCTGAACCAGGAAAGGGATCGCATTGTCCGAGATGCTCGCATCAAACGAATTGATTCGCTCGAAGATTGCTAGGATTACCAACTCTTTGTATCAGCACGGAACTCAGCATGAGCGCATGAGGGCATACACCCGTGGCGCAGGCTGCCAAGCCTGCTGAGCCGAGAGTCGTCTGTGTGCCCCAAAGGGGCAGATTGCCAGTGGGGGAAGGACCCACTCGAATAGTTGATGGTTAGATTCGATAGCTATCGAGCGGCGAGTCTGGGTAACCGGG
>JBAUOG010000897.1:0-5889 GCA_049579625.1 Bryobacteraceae bacterium | reverse complement strand
ATGGCCTGCGCGGCCACCGCGGCTGGTCCGGTGACGAAGCGGGTCTGCTCTGTCTTGCCGCCGAATCCGCCGCCGACCGAATTTACCTTGATTTCGACCTGATTGTAGTGAATCCCCAGCGCCATGGCCGCTGTCTGGTGCATCTCCATGGGGCTTTGCGTCGATGGATGGATGATGAATCGCCGCTCGTCGGAGGGTTCGGCCACGCAGGCCTGCGTCTCCATGTAGAAGTGGGCTTGGCCCCCATTGCTCTGCGCGTGCTCAACCACCAGGCAGTTGACGCCGTCCACAATGCACTCCCGCACAATCGGAGCGCGGTCCAGCGGTTCCTTTGCCCGTGTCCATTCAAACTGGCTGCCGGGGCGCGCGATCTTCCAGATGTGCGATACGAAGCTGGCCGATTTTGGCGTGTCCGGAAAGACGCTTCCAATCTCGATGGCTCTCTCAAGGTCCAGGATAGGCTTGTCAAATGGCGCGGGCCAGTCGACCGGCGTCCAGCCGAGACAGTTATCCATCACGTAGCGGGCAATGCGAATCGCTTCCTGCTCGCTGTTCGCCACTGCGAGCGCGATCGACTGCCCCACGAAGCAGACCATCTTTTTCGCAAACAGCGCCTGGTCAAGCGCCATTCCCTGATAATTGACGCCGCCTTCCCGTATGTTCTCCCAAGTAATAAGATCCACGAACGAGCTGAAGCGTTCGCTAAGGTGACGTCGCAGCCGGTCCGCTGTCACCGCTTCCATGCCTGGCGGAATCACGAAATGATAATTGGCCAGTGCGCGGCGGCTCTGCACGAACGCTGCGTTGACCGTCAGCGGCGGGACGGGCAACTCCTGTGTGTAATGGATCTGCCCCGAGGTCTGGTACATCGCCGTGACTTTGATGTAAGGTTGCCCCACCGGCTTCTTCCAGTCCTGAACATGCTTTACCCAATACTGTCGGCCATGGCTGTCGGGCCACTTGCCCCACGTGATCAGTCCGCTCGATGCGACCTCCGGCGGTGTGCTGATGCCCCTGGCCTCCATGGCGTTCACAATGGCCTTATAGAGCAATCCGGTGGCAAGCTGAATGCGGTACTCCGCGGTGAAGCCTTCCGAAGGTACGCCTTTCATGCGCGGCTCCCAGCGCTTTAGTTCTTCGCCGACTTCGGTGGCAAGTATGTCCAGCACGGCACTCAATCCGGCCAAACCGAGGGCCCGGCCCTTGAGGGCGGCTTCCGTTCGCGCCGCATGCCAAGGATAGGGAGCGATTCCGCCAAATACCAGGGCAGCCTCCGTCAGAAAGTTTGTGGGAGATAGCGTGAAGAGACTGGTAGCGTTCACGATGCTATGAGCGTTCACCTCCCGCAACGCAACCTTCTGCGCAAGAGCCACCTCGCTGGCAGGATCTCCGGCGGGCAGTTCGTACGAAACCAGAACGATGTTGTCGAGAAGGGCGGGATTCTCAATCGCCCACTGGAGGAGAGCGGATACCGTGGCCGTGCGCGACATGAAGTTTCCGGCGGAGTCCAGCTCGAGGTAGTTGATCCGCGCACCGATCGCGTCAAGGGTAGTGAACAGATCTGACGGGAATGGCTCACCCGTGCCCGCCGCGATGTGTTTGAGCACCATCATGGTGTTGCCGCCCAGCGATGCGGCGTTGCGCACGATGCGCCCGGCCGTACGCCGCGCCATGAACAGCGCCGCGCCGATGCGTGTGTTTTCGCTGGCGCTCCCTTCCGCGCTCTCCAGCAGGCTGATTAATTCGCCATAGGTCGTGCCTGCGCTAGCCCTCACCGCCCCTCCTCCGGCCGACGGGCGATCGTTCAGCCCTGGGATCAGGCGGATGTCGATGAATAGTTTAGTTGTCGGGAATTCGCTCTCGTACACACCGAACGAAGTATTGCCGTGCACCAGCCGGTAGTTGCCCCCGCGGTTTTCGTGCATGATCGCCGCGAGTTCGGCCAGCGTTTGCGGCGTCCGCCAGGATTGCCCGTTGCCATAAGATGTGACCGGCTCGGCGGGCCCGCGAGCGCCTGGAGGGAAAGGGATCACCAGGGGGCCGGGAAGTTGCGCGGCGCTGGTCGGGTCTTCCAGGCATTTCATCCGGTGCTTTTCGTCTTCCTCTGTCCAGTTCGACGCGAAGGTCTTCATCCCGGTCAGAATTGATCGGTAGCCCGTGCAGCGGCAGATGTTGCCGTCAAACGCGTCTTCAATTTCCTTCTTGGTTGCGGCGGGATTGTTCAGCAGGAACTCCGACATGTTCATCACAAACCCAACGCTGCAGTATCCGCACTGCGATCCGTTATTCAAGGCGAGCCTGTAGGCTACCGGATTAACGCCCTCGTGTGTTACTTCCGAAGGACACACAGCCGGGGCACCCGCCAGATGAACCAAAGGAACGTGAGTCGCCTGAGCGATCGCTTCGTGGACCGACTTAAGCACCGCCCGCCTTTTCTCCCCGGCTGCCTGTGCCGCCTGCACCAGCGCTGGCGGGACCTCGGCGCTCGGCGGGGCGGCCGAGCGCGAGGAAACCAGAGAGTAATGCAGAAGCTGAGGATTCGGCCGTCGAACCGATCCGGTTCCTTCGATCGTTGTCACGCTCAGGCCACCCAGGGCGCAGACGGGTCGCAGGCACGAATTGATGGCGCGGTGCTCTGGCTTCTTGCCGTCCCAGTGCGAAAGGATTACCGTACATGCGCCGCAGCCTCCCTGGCCGCAAGACTTCTTCGGCCCAGCCAGCCCAACTCCGGGAGACCGAAGATAGTCGATCAGCAACAGATCCGGGGCGGGATCCGAAAGTGTCATCTGTCTTCCATTCAGAAAAAACGTAACTTCGTTGGGCATCCGCGCGCTCCTTGGGAAAACAGTTTCTAGAGTATAACTCCAAAGTCCATGTTCGAAGAAATAACTTGCATACCCGTTCAAAACTATTTACTCTGTTGTAGCGTTTTACAGCGCGTCTAAGTGAAATTGCGAGTTGATCTCAAATTACGTTTTGTTTCTCTCGCCGTGCTTGTCTGCTGCTGTGCGGTCACGGCCGCCGCGCAGGAGTCTCACCCACGGGTTCCGCCCAAACCTTCAGACGAAGCCTTCCGCGACAGCGCTGACACGCCGCCTCCGGGCTGGAAAGGTCCGCGCTTCAAACTGAGCCACGACTATCCCAAACAAATGCCGGGATGCTCGGCCCCCTGGCTGAAACGGAAGGTTTCATTCTCCGAAAGTGGCGCCAATTGGGACGACTGGCGAGCGTACGTCCAGGACATCGTCGACTACGTGAAGGAAGGACAAGACCCGGACCTGCCCGACGAGACTGGCTGGCAGGTGCGCGTCAACCAGGAGACCCGCTGGTTCCATGTTCCCTGGATGGCCTATGACCGCGAGCGCGGCCGGGAATTCGGCCACGGCCTCACCAACGAACTCTCCACCGCCCGGTCTACGTTCCATGTAGGCCGCGGAAGCGGCAAGGAGCACATTTTCAGGGCGCTGCGGGCCAACTCCGATGTCGATCCGTTATTCGAGACGTGGTCGGTCGGGATGTACAACCCCTGTGGCGCCTGGGTGATGGGCCAGGTCTTCCCGGAGTCCGGAGTACCAGCCGTGCATACCGAAAACGGGAGGGTTCTCGCCGACGGCCTGCCTTTCCCGGAAGGCACCCTCGTGATCAAAATTCTGAATACCACCGCCGACGCCTCCAGCGTCCCTTACCTAAAGGGATCGACGAATTGGCAGGCCGACGCACACGTGCAGTATGGAGCCGACAAGTATTCCACCTGCGATCGGCGGGTGCGGAAAGTCCATCTCATCCAGATCGATCTGGCTGTTGTGGATGAGAGGTCCCCCACCCGGTGGGTCTATAGCACGCTGACCTATAATGGCAATCTGCCTGGCAAGTCCGTGCTCGATCGCGTGGAGCCGCTGGGCGTGCAGTGGGGCAGCGACCCGCATACATTCCCAGCCGTGGCGCGCGACGCCAGCCGCCCTCCCAGCGAGACGGTGCTGGCGCCGACTCCCTTGCCACAGCACTACGGCTGTGAAAAGAGACTGGCCGGCGCCGTCGACCAAGCCAACTCCAGCTGCGTTTCTTGCCATATGGGCGCCTATGCCGCCCCGCCTCCTTATCTCAATATTCAGAGTGTTACGATCCCGGCCATATTCAGTTTCCCCGGGCTCTGCACCGACCATAACGAAGGAAACGAAGCTTACTTTTCCGACTACCGGTATCCGCAGCCTTTTCCTTCGGCGGACCCGCCAGGTCCTTTCGCGCAAGCGATTCCACTCGATTCGTCATTGCAGTTGGCGGTGGCATTCGCGCAGTATGCAACTTACATAAGCCCGCGCGCGCTGCCCGTGTCTTGTCCTGGCTCTCCCGCCTTGAGGCTTCCGGCGGCAAGACAGTAACGCAATACTCGGGGGTTGACCATGCACTCAATTACCAGGCGCCATTTGCTCGGCTCAGGCGCTGCCTTGGCTGGAACGGCCGTCGCCGCGAAAGCAGCGAGGGTGGAAGGCGATCGAAATGAGGACAAGGACCGCCTCCTTCTCGAATGCAAATGGCTCGAAACCACCATTGGCGGCGTGCGCGTCAAATTGCGCACGTACAACGGCAAAGTCCCTGGCCAACTGATTAAGATCCGCGGCGGAGATACGCTCCGGATACGAGTGAAGAACTCGCTTCCGCCGGTCGACTCGTCAGGCTGGGACGGTAGCCATAATGTGCCGCACATGTTCGATTCGACGAACTTGCATCTCCACGGCCTCGATGTGATACCTCATCTGTTCGAGCCGCTCGGAACGGGCAACCCGCTGGCGAAAATGATTGACATCATGCCGGGCCACTCTTACGATTACGATTTCCAGATCCCCGTCGATCAGCCACCCGGGCTTTCGTGGTATCACCCCCATCACCATGGATCGACCGCGGTCCAGGCGGTGAGCGGCATGGCGGGTCCGTTGATCACTTATGGGGATATCGACGAAGTGCCGGAGATCAAGGCGGCGCGGGATATTCTGCTGGCTATCCAGGACATTGGCCTGTTCCCGAGCGAGGACGATCCCAACCTCTGGACCTACGAACCCAAACAAAACGCCATCTGGAACACCATCACCGGCGTGGTTACGATGTACGATCCAAAAACCGGGCAGACCAACAACACCAAACTTCAGGGTGGATTTTCAGCGGGTGACTACAAGCTTCGTTACTACCTGCTGAACGGGGAGCCGTTCTTCAAAGAGACACACAACTATGCAAAGGACCAGGGAACGCACCCCATCGGCACGCAGATGGTGGTGCAGCGCTTTGTCATGGCGCCGGGAGAAGTGGTGCGGTTCAGGATGCTGAATGCGTGCTCGGATAACTTCATGCCGATCGTCGTCGAGAACCATGAGATGCATCTGATCGCCGTGGACGGAGTAAATTTCGAACAGACGATGACGATTCCAGTCCATTCAACAAAACAGGGGCCGGTTATGCTCATGACCCCGAATACCGCTGACCGAGGCCAGGTCGCGGTTCCGCCCAGCGGGCGCGCGGAGTTCTTGATCAAGGGAGTTTCGCAGCCGGGCATCTACCGGATCGTCCAGCTTGAACAGCGGCAACAGTTCCTGCAAAGCGACCAGAAAGTGATCGCCGAGATCGAGATCAAAGGCGAACCGAAGGACATGGGCATTCCCGGGAAACTGCCGCTGCAGGAGCGCTATTATCCGAGGATCAAGCCGGAAGAGATCAAGCGCGTGAGGAACTTCGTGTTCTCCGGTGTTTTCCCGCCGTCTGAGAACCCCTACGTCGGCATCGATTTCCTGATCAACAATAACGTCTATGAGGAACTCTCGGTTCCACATGTTGCCCGGATCGGAACAGCCGAGGAATGGCATATTCAAGTGCTGGGAGCGCGCAATGGCGGCACCGAGG
>JBAUOG010000896.1:0-2809 GCA_049579625.1 Bryobacteraceae bacterium | reverse complement strand
CAGTCTGGGGGACTACCCTACGACGCGGCCCAGGGCGAATTCTATGACTCATTCTGACGAAACGCGTCCGACGGAATGGGGTCCGTCCCCACCTAAACCCAACAAAATAAGCAGAAGAATGGCAGGGTCACCTATTCGAGCGGACCTATCGCTCCCGAGGCGCATCTATTCGTAGATTTTATACTTTTATTCCCTTGCATAAAAATCGCTTCTAGCCTATCCTGGTTTCAAGATACGAACTCTGGGACACCTCACCGGGTTATCGGAGCTAAGTCTTCTCGTGATATGAATCAGAACCATCTATTCGTAGCGCTTACCCTGGTCGCCGTAACCGGCTCCGCCTAAGCGCCTCACGGGATCTGAATCTCAAGGGCCACAGGCGGGTTACCAAGCCAGCCGGTGGCCCTTTCACTTTCAGGGCACGAATATCTTCGGTTACCGCGGCCCAGCCGCAAACAACGAGTCTCAAATCGATCAGGAGTTTCAGCTATCGCCATGTCGTCGAATTTATTATCGGGTGCAAAGATTCTGCTCGAGTGCCTGGTCCGGGAAAACGTAGACATCATCTTCGGCTATCCCGGCGGAGTCACATTGCCTCTTTACGACGCGATGTACGACCATCCCATCCGCCACGTGCTGGTGCGCCACGAACAGAACGCCGCCTTCGCCGCACAAGGATACGCGCGTGCAACGGGCCGCGTCGGCGTTTGCTGCGCAACCTCGGGGCCGGGCGCCACCAATCTGGTGACGGGATTAGTGGATGCCATGATGGACTCCATTCCCGTGGTTGCGCTGACTGGTCAGGTCACCACCAAGTTGATGGGCACCGATGCGTTTCAGGAAGCCGACACCTTCGGCATCACGCGTTCGGCCACCAAGCACAACTACCTGGTGAAGAACATCAATGATCTGCCAAACGTGGTGCATGAGGCCTTTTACATCGCGGCCTCGGGCCGTCCGGGGCCAGTGTTGATCGATATCACGAAGGATGTCTTCCAAGGGCAGGCGCACTATTCGCCTGTGACAGAAATTCATCTTCCCGGCTACAAGGTGCATGGCGAGGGTCACTCGGGCCAGATCCGCCGGGCCGCGCAAATGATTTGGGAAGCGGAGCGCCCCTTCCTCTACGCGGGGGGCGGCGTGATTGCCGCCAACGCCAGCGACGAGCTTCGAAAGTTCGTCGAGGGAGTGGATATTCCAGCTGTCTGCACGTTGATGGGCCTGGGCGCACTGCCGGCAGAACATCCCAACTTCATCAGCATGCCCGGCATGCATGGCAGCTATGCCGCCAACATGGGCCTGACGCACACCGACCTCATCATTGCGCTGGGTGTGCGCTTTGACGATCGCGTCACAGGCAAGCTGGCCGCCTTCGCGCCGCATGCCAAGGTGATCCATGTGGATGTAGATCCCGCCGAGATCTCGAAGAACCGGCACGCCGACCTGCCCATCGTAGGCGACTTGAAAAAAGTCCTGCCACGGCTGAACGCCGAACTGGCCGAGTTGGCTCCTTCGATGCGTCCCCGGAACGCGGCTGCCCGCCAGGCGTGGTGGAAGCAGATCCGCGAATGGAAGACCGAGCATCCGCTGGTCGCTGAAGTTTCGACTACCGAGATCAAGCCGCAACACCTGATGGCCGAGATTGACCGCATCTCGGGTGGCAACGCGATCGTCACCAGCGATGTGGGCCAGCACCAGATGTGGTCGGCGCAGCTGATCCGTTTCAACGAACCACGTCTGTGGATCAACTCCGGTGGCCTCGGCTCCATGGGCTTTGGTTTGCCGGCTGCCATCGGCGCGCAGTTCGCCCGGCCCGACAAACTGGTGTTCTCCATCGTCGGAGACGGCGGCTTTCAGATGTCGATTCCCGAGCTGGCAACCATCGCCAACCACGGGCTGCCCATCAAGATCGTCGTCATGAACAACGGCTACCTTGGCATGGTGCGGCAATGGCAGGAATTGTTCTATAACAACCGGCTCTCGCAAGTGGAATTGACCTCGTTCCCCGATGTCGAAAAACTGGCAGGCGCTTATGGCTTCAAGGGCCGGGTGGTGGAGAACGTGGCTGACATGCCGCGCGCCCTTGCCGAAGCGGTCGCCGAACCTGGGCCTTATCTCTTGAACATCAAAGTGACGCCGTTCGAAAACGTCTATCCGATGGTGCCGGCCGGCATGGGCATCGCCGAGATGGTGCTGCGCCCGCCGCAGCCGGTGGAGGCCTAAGCCGGGAGCTTTATTCAATGCAACAAATCATTTCTCTTCTTATGGAAAACAAGCCCGGCGCGCTGATGCGCGTGACGGGTCTGCTGAGCCAGCGCGGCTATAACATCGAAAGTCTGACCGTGGCTCGCACGCTTGATCCCACGCTCTCGCGAATGACCATTGCCGTGGATGTGGAACCAACGGCCAAAGCGCAGGTGATCAAGCAGATGAACAAACTGATCAATGTGCTTCAGGCGACCGACGTCACCGAAGGCGCCGCCGTCAACCGCGAAATGGTGCTGCTGCGGGTGCGAACCACGCAGCCCAGCCGCACCGCCATTCTGAAAGAAGCGGAGATCTTCCAGGCTCGTGTGGTCGACTCCACCACCGAAGGCTTCGCCCTGGAAGTGACGGGCGATCCGGAAAAGTTGGATGAGTTCATTGATGTGATGCGCAGCTATGGCGAGATCGATGTCACCCGATCGGGTATGGTTTCGATGTCGCTGGAAAACAAGAAGCTGCGCCTGTCACCGCCCGTACCTACCGGCGCGGCTCAGGACGAAGCTTTCGAGCTTCAAGAGGCCGATTAAGCCTCAAGACTAAATCC
>JBAUOG010000895.1:0-2223 GCA_049579625.1 Bryobacteraceae bacterium | reverse complement strand
GCACTTTGGGCAGCCACCGCGACTGACAACTTCGTTCCGAAGAACCTGGAGGCGACGGTCGAGAGAGCAGTGCAGAAGTCGTTCGAGAAGTTTCCGCTGAAGCCGTAGGCCGCAGAGTCCTCATTGAAAACGCGGCACGGGACTGCGCGCGTAAGCATAGCGTCCCACACATCCAATCTGAAAGTCGCGATGTCGTAACATCGAGTGTTTCCGTGGGGAATACTCATGTACAGACCAAACACGTCATTTCGAACCACCCGATTTCTCGCCGCTTTACTCGTCTTTCTGACGCCGGCTTTTCTGGTCGCTCAAGTAAAAGCCATTCGCGCCGGACGGTTGGTGGACCCGGAGACGGGTACCGTCACGCAGAATCAGATCATTCTGGTGGAAGCCGGCAAGTTCAAAGAGATTGGCCCGAACGTCAGCGTTCCTCCGGGTGCGGAGGTCATCGACCTTTCCAATCAGACGGTGCTGCCAGGCTTGGTCGACGCACACAATCACCTGGCGCTGACCTACAAAAAAGACCCGGAGAACAACTACTACTACATGACGACGGTGATGGACTCAACTGCCATCCGGGCGATCCAGGCCGTGTCGAACGGCATCACCATGATGTCGTCGGGTTTCACGGTGGTTCGAGACCTGGGTAACGCGGGCAACTATGCCGACAGTGCGCTACGGATCGCCATCGATCAGGGATGGGTCCCGGGGCCGACGGTTATCAACTCCGGGATTATCATTGGCGGCTTCGGTGGGCAGTTCCACCCAACGCCGGAACACGCCGAACTGGTCTATCCGGAGTACATTGATGCCGATACGCCGGACGAGATCGTCAAAGCCGTTCGCAAGAACATACTGTTCGGCGCGAAGGTCATCAAGATCATGGTGGATGCGCAGCCGTATGGATATACCGTCGACGAGATGAAGCTGTTTATTGCCGAAGCGGCCAAGAGTGGAATGAAGGTCGCGGGACATGTGCAGACGCATGCCGGCGCGATGCGGGCAATCGAAGCGGGGATCTGGTCGATCGAACACTCAGTCGCCCTTGACGATGAAGCACACAAGCTCATGGCGAAGAAGGGTATCTGGCGGGTTGGCACAGAAACGCCGATTTCCGAGTATTACAGCCCGAACCCCGAGCGTTTCCAGAAGATGGTGGATGGCATGAAGAATGCCTATGCCAACGGCGTGAAGATGGCGTTCTCCACCGATGCCGATTACTATATACCGGGCAAGACACGCGGCGAGGTGGTGATCGATTTTCTCCGCAGTTGGAAGGCGGCGGGCATTCCGGCGCCCGAGATCCTGAAGATCATGACCACCAATGGCTACAAAGTTTGCGACATCGACACCAAGCGCGGGCCGATTAAGCCGGGCTATGCAGCGGACCTGATCGCGGTGAAAGCGAATCCGCTGGAAGACATCGACACGCTGAAGGATGTGCGCTTTGTGCTGAAAGACGGGATGGTGTTCAAGCGCGACGGCGTGATGACGCCCGAGAAATTCTTCAACAGCGGGCCGGTGAATGGCTGGCGCATCCACTGAGTGGCGGCTAGGTGTTTCCGCTCGGCTTGAAACTCCCGCCCCGATTCAACTCGTCGCCCCGTTTCCTGTGTCCGTTGTACTCGTAGCGAGCAGTGACACGCCGCGCAGCGTTCAGCAAATGCTGTTCTTCTGGAGTGAGTTCGGCGCCCGATGCGAGGCGAGCTTCGAGAACGGTCTGCAGATCGTAAGAGGTGTGAACTCCTTCGATCCATTCGCCCCAAGAGAGTGGAAAGTGGCGGCTCATCGGATCACGGTTTCGCTGTCTGCTTTCCAGTCTACTGGCGATGGCATCTACGGGTGGGCGATCGTGTCGAGAGCGCGACATTCGACATCTTCCTAATCGCCTGAAAACAGGTGAATTGTCGCGAATAGCATCAGAACAGCGTACCGAAAACGGACACTCATTCACGCGAGCGGACAGGCGGCTTCGCGGCGGTCCCTGGACGCGCCTCCTGCGTATACAGCGGACGCTCTGTTTATAGCTTTTTAGTGGGATTCGAGCGTCCGGGTCTCAGGGCGCTGAATGGACGGCGAATTGCCCATGTAAGGGTTGCTGCCATCAGCTCGAAGCTGCCTCTACTCGACGCGCAAGGTATATCAAAAGCGCGAGCCGTGTTGGTTGCGCGTTGGGCGCAACCTGGAATGCGGTGCAGCAGCTATTTCCCAGGAGTCGACCAT
>JBAUOG010000894.1:0-17247 GCA_049579625.1 Bryobacteraceae bacterium | reverse complement strand
ACCGTAGCTGTCGGTGCCGGTGATGGCTACCTCGTTCTGGCACCACACCGCGTTTTCGGTTGAAGCATTCCAGGTATAGAGCGCCCAGCCGGAGTAGTTACCGTCGGGGCGATAGTAATGGATGCGGACGGTAGACTGCAGAGTACTGGGCTGCGTCGTGTACACGGTCGAATCGCCGCTGATGATCCATGCCTCGTTGAACTGAGTAGTCGGCAGATGCTGGTCGGGGCCGGGGTCCTTGATCTGGCCTGCTGCGCAGTTGTTGATGATGAACCCGAGATCGCCAGCCGGAGTGCCTTGTGAGGTATTAACGGTGACGTCGAAATAGACGCCGAAGCTGTCCGTACCCGTGACCGCGACCTCGCTCGAACACCACACAGCGTTTTCGGTGGAAGCGTTCCAGGTATAGAGCGCCCAACCCGAGTAGTTCGCGTCGGGACGATGGTAATGGATGCGGACATCACCGGCAGGAATGGCTGGATCGGCGTAGATAGCGCCAAGAGCAGGACCGAGAAGACCGCCTACGAGCAAAGAGAGGCGAAGCAGGGCGCGCATGGTGCGGCGCGGCAAGAGGCTGAGAGACATGGCAGCTCCCCCGAGACACGGGCCACCCAACGTCTGGCGGGCTAAACCCACCGCAAGAGGCGGCCGGATAACGTCACCGAGGTTATCACCTTTGGTTCAAGGGTAGTCGGAATGTTACATCGCGGGCACTGGGCGTCGCGCCAATTGCGAGCTTTAGATTCCACCCAGCAACAACGTCGCCTGCAACGGAAGCTACATCACGCCATTTCCTTGAATGCGAGACTAGAGTTAGATAACTCCCATGACAGGAAATGAGATCCGGGCGAAGTTTCTGGAATACTTCGCCGCCAATGGCCACAGAATCGTTCGCAGTTCCTCGCTGGTTCCGGCCGAGGACCCGACGCTGCTGTTTGCCAATGCCGGCATGAACCAGTTCAAAGACGTATTCCTTGGGCTGGAGAAGCGGGACTACTCGCGGGCCACGACGTCACAGAAGTGCGTGCGGGCCGGAGGCAAGCACAACGACCTGGAGAACGTCGGGTATACGCGCCGCCACCACACGTTCTTCGAGATGTTAGGCAATTTCTCATTCGGCGACTACTTCAAAAAGGAAGCGATTGCGTTCGCCTGGGAGTTAGTGACCAGTCCGCAATGGTATGGGTTGCCGAAAGACAAGCTCTACGTGACGGTGTTCCGCCAAGACGACGATGCCGAGCGGCTCTGGCAGGATGTCGCGGGCGTGCCGAAGAGCCGCATCTTCCGGCTGGACGAGAAAGACAACTTCTGGCAAATGGGCGAGACCGGGCCCTGCGGACCGTGCTCGGAACTGCACTACGATTTGGGACCTGAAGCAGCCGAGCCGGGACGCGAGCACGAGGAATTCCCGCTGGATGGCGGCGGGCGCTTTGTCGAGATCTGGAACCTGGTCTTCATGCAGTTCGACAAGGCGACCAATGGCAACATGACGCCTTTGCCGCGGCCTTCCATCGACACCGGCATGGGTTTAGAGCGCGTTGCGGCGGTGCTCCAGGGGCACATTTCGAACTATGAAACGGACCTGATCCGGCCGATTATCGACCGTGCCGGCGAGCTGATTCATGTTGCCTATGGCGCAGACGCCAAGACAGACACGGCGCTGCGAATCAACGCCGACCACGCTCGCGCGACGGCGTTCCTGATCCACGACGGCGTGCTGCCTTCCAACGAGGGCCGGGGCTACGTGCTCCGGAAAATCATGCGGCGTGCCATGCGCAATGCGCGTTTGGCCGGCATGAGCGAGCCGTATCTGCATAAGCTCACTGGCTTCGTCGCCGAATTGATGAAGCCAGGGTATCCGGAATTGCTGGAGAGCGTGGAGCGCGTGGCGCGGGTTGTCCGAGACGAAGAGACGCGGTACGCCACTACGTTTCAGGTGGCGGAGCGGTTCTTTCACGATGAGGCGAAGTCGGCGGTGGGCGGCGTGCTGCCGGGCGCGGCGGCCTTTAAGCTCTACGACACGTTTGGACTGGCTCTCGACGAACAGGAAGAGATGGCGCGGGAATTTGGGCTCAGGATTGATCGCGATGCCTACGCCACAGAAATGGAGAAGCAGCGGATCCGGGCTCGCGCGAGCTGGAGAGGCGGGGATAAAGGGCAAATCGCGGATGTGTATCGGGATTTGACGTCGGTCGAGTTCGTTGGGCGGGAGTCGCTCGAGGCGCCGGTTGAGGTGGTGGTTTTGATCGTGGATGGCAAGGATAGCGTTCCGTTTATAGAAGCCGGGCCCGCCGAAGTTGTCTTCGCCAGAACTCCGTTCTACGCCGAGTCAGGCGGCCAGGTCAGCGATACGGGCTTGCTGCTGGATAGCGAGACACGCGAGAAAGTGGCCGTCGTGGAGGGCGCGTGGAAGCCGACCCCCGGCGCGATGGTGCAGAAGATCCATGTCTTAAGACGGATCCGGGTTGGAGACAAGCTGATCGGGCAAGTGGATCGAGTCCTACGCGGCTCGACCATGCGTAATCACACGGCGACGCATTTGCTGCACGCGGCACTGCGGCAGGTGTTGGGCACGCATGTCAAACAAGCGGGCAGCGTGGTGGAACCGTCGCGCCTGCGCTTCGATTTCACCCACTATGCGTCGGTTACACAAGACGAGTTGCTGGAAGTGGAGCGCCTGGTGAACGAACAGATTCTGGCAAATACGCTGGTGAACACCGATGTCATGGAATTGGACCAGGCGCTGACCACTGGCGCGATGGCTCTGTTTGGAGAGAAATACGGGGATAAGGTGCGTGTCGTCTCCATACCTGGGTTCAGCAAGGAACTTTGCGGCGGAACGCATGTCGGGCAGACCGGGGACATCGGGCTGTTCAAGATCATCTACGAGGGAAGCATTTCGGCCGGCGTTCGGCGCATTGAGGCGACTACCGGCGTGGGAGCACTGGAACGATTCCAAGCTACGAGTGCAGCTTTGGCAAAGGCAGGGCAGCTGCTGCATACGACGGAGACTGGTGTGCTGGAGCAACTGGACCGCGTTCTGGAGCAACAGCGCCTGCTCGAGAGGCAGGTGGAGCACCTGAAGACCCAGATGGCGCATCAGCAGGTGGACCGGCTGCAGGGCCGGCGCGTGAATGGAGCGACCATATTGGCCGAGAAAGTTGATGGAATGGACCGTACCCAGTTGCGGACCGTCGCCGATGTGCTCCGCAACAAGTGGGGCAGCGCTGTTATCGTGATTGCCTCCGTGAACGATTCGGACATTTCGATTGTGTCGGCCGTCAGTAAGGATCTAACCTCGAAGGTGCAGGCCGGCAAGCTAGTGGGTGAAGTGGCGAAAGCGGTGGGGGGCAAGGGTGGCGGCCGCCCGGACATGGCCGAAGGCGCCGGCAAGGATCCCAGCCAACTGGCCCTGGCGCTGGAAAATGTCTATGAAAAAGTGGGCGCGCTCCTGTAGCCGCAAGATACACTGTCATCACTTGCCTTTTCTCTCGGAGGTGCGGGGATGACTCAGTTCGACGTCGCCATTGTGGGGGCAGGACCCACGGGGTTGGCCTGCGGTATCGAGCTTCAGAAGCGGGCGCTTTCGACAGTTCTGTTCGACAAGGGCTGCGTCGTTAACTCGCTTTACAACTACCCGACAAACTTGGTGTTCTTCACAACGCCAGAGCTGCTGGAGATTGGCGATATCCCCATGACATCGCTGAACGAGAAGCCCGGGCGGACCGAGGCGCTGAAGTACTATCGCCGCGTCGCCGACCACTATCACCTCAACGTTCACCAATATGAGAAGGTGCTTGGGATTGACGGCATCGACGGCCGCTTCTCGGTGCATACCGAGACGAAGGACTCCGAGTTGCACTCGTACGAGGTGAGGAAGGTCGTTCTGGCAACCGGCTACTATGACATTCCCACCCGCATGAACGTTTCCGGTGAGCAACTCAGCAAAGTGCTGCACTACTATCGCGAAGCGCATCCTTACTACAACCAGGACGTGCTGGTAGTGGGCGCCAAGAACTCAGCGGCGATAGCCGCGCTGGAATTGCATTGGACGGGCGCCAGGGTGACGATGGCGATCAGGCGCGGCTGCATATCACCGAACGTGAAGTACTGGATTAAACCGAATATAGAGAATCGCATCAAAAGCGGCGAGATCAAGGCATACTTCAACAGTTCCGTGGAAGAGATCCGCCAACACGATGTCGTGCTAAGGACGCCCGAGGGCGAGGTTACGCTCAAGAATGATTATGTGTTCGCGATGGTTGGATACCAGCCGGACTTCCAATTCATGGCTCATCACGGGATTCTGCTGGATCCCGAGACTCAGAGACCGCGCACGAATCCGGAGACTCTGGAAAGCGATCGCGCCGGGATTTACCTGGCGGGGGTGATTGTAGCGGGCATGCACACGAACGAAATCTTTATTGAGAATGGACGCTTTCATGGCAAACTCATCGCCCAGGCGATTGAGAAAGCGCTCACTTTGAGGGTGGCCCGAGGATGAGCGCAGAGCACCCCGAACGGCAGCTTTGGGACCAGCGTTATCAAGCCGGACTTCTGTTTGGTACGGAGCCGAATGAGTATCTGCGTTCCAAGGCGTACCGGCTGAAACCCGGCATGAAGGCGATTGCGGTGGCCGACGGGCAAGGCCGTAACAGCGTGTGGCTGGCGCAACTCGGACTGGATGTTCTGGCGACCGATATCTCCGCGGTCGCCCTGACGCATGCCGATAGCCTTGCCGCCGAGCGCGGTGTCCGCATCCGTACAGAGTGCGTGGACCTGACGACCTTCCGATGGCCGGTTGCAACATTTGACGTTGCGGTTGAGATCTTCGCGCATTTCCCGGCCGTGGTTCGAAGCGGCATTCATGCAGGCATCGTGTTGGCATTGAAGCCCGGTGGACTGCTGATCTTTGAGGGGTTTCACGTCCGCCAAGCAGGCCGACCCTCCGGTGGGCCGAAAGAGGCGGACATGCTCTACACGCCCGAGAAGATGAGAGAAGAATTTGCCGGCCTGCAGATACTGGAACTGCTGGAAGGCACGACGATCCTTGAGGAGGGCTCGAAGCACCAGGGCGAAGCGGTGGTGGTCCGAATGGTCGCCCGTAAACCTGCCTAGCGTTCTGGCCTACTGCGGGCTGATAGAATCCACGGCATGGAAACACGCAGAAACCTCTTAAAGACCTTGGCAGCTGCGCCTGCCGTCTCGCTGCTCGCCAAACGGGTGCTGGGAGCACAAATCGATTCCAAGGTTAATGGCGTCATGATCGGGGCGCAAAGCTACAGCTTTCGTGACCGGCCCCTGGATGCTGCGATTCAGGGATACGTAGAAGTTGGTCTGGGCTATTGCGAGCTCTGGCAAGGCCATCTGGAACCGAAGGATCGGGCGGAAGCGAAGGTGTGGAGAACGTCCTCTCCGGAGTCCTTTTTCAAAGACGTGCGTGCGAAGTTCGACAAGGCGGGCATCGACCTATATGCCTATAACTACAGCTTTCGCGATAACTACACGGACGAAGAGATTGACCACGGGTTCAAGATGGCGCAGTGGCTGGGAGTAAACAAGATCACGGCGTCTTCGAACGTCTCCACCGCAAAGCGGATCGGTCCCCTGGCGGAGAAGTACAAGATCTACGTCGGGTTTCACAACCATAGCAACATTCGTCCGAACGAGTTTGCTACGCCGGATGATTTTGAGAAGGCTCTCGCCGAGGGCGGCTCCAAATACCTGGCGATTAATCTCGATATCGGTCACGCGACAGCGGCCGGATGGGACCCTCTGGCTTACCTCGCAAAGAATCACGCGCGCATCCTAACGCTGCATCTGAAGGATCGCGGGCCAAACCAAGATGGGAAGGAGGGGGCCAATCTGCCTTTCGGGCAAGGCTCGACCAATATCACGGGCGTGCTCCAATTGCTACAGAAGAACCATTATCCGATTCCAGCGATGATCGAATATGAGTACAAGGGTGGCGACACGATTGAAGAGATGAAGAAGTGTCTGGCTTATTGCAAGGCGGCGGTGGCCTGGCCCACAAAAGCGGTGTCTGGCTAGTGTGCCGTCGTGCTGCTGAAGTCCGCGATGCCCACTCGAATGATGGTTCCCTGGCGGGGAGGCGGAGAAGCTTTCTCAGCGTCGGTGGTGGGCGGGGTTGGAGCTGGCGGCGGCTTTTGCCCAGGTGGTTTCTCAGTCCAGGCTGCATAGATGCGCCCATTGAAGGCAGTGATCGCGCTGTAGTCCCCAAAGAACACGCCTCCGGCCTCGAACAAATTGTCGGTGAGCGCGTAATTGGCGAAGGTGCGGCCGCCGTCCGTAGAGCGCGCAAGAACCACAATCTGCTGCTGATTCTTTGGGTCAACCCGACGGTCGTAAAACACGAGGTTCACCGACCCGTCGCGGGGGTCGACCGCAAGCCAGTGAAAGAACTGATCGCTGCCATTGTGAATTGGATCGGAGTTCACGCGGACAGCCGGTCCCCAGGTCTGGCCTCGATCAGTGGATGAAGAGCAGAACACGTCGAGGTCGCCGTTGCGATAGTCGCTCCACGAGAGATACAGCGTGCCTGGCGTGCGAGGATCGGCCGCAATTACCGGGAAACCGTTGGCCCGATCAAGGCCTTGTAGCTGGAACATGATCGGCGCGGTCTTGACGATGGGACGCGCCGGCGAGAAGTGGACGCCGCCGTCTTTTGACGAGGTCAGCAGAATGTGAACACTGTCACCCCAGACCGCATAGAGCGAACCATCGGAGGCGACTGTTCCGGAGAATCCCTCGACTGCGCCATTGTCGTCACGCGGCAAGCCGCGATCCGTGTCGATCTCAAGCGGCGCTGACCAAGTTTTGCCGCCGTCGGTCGAACGCGAGAACTGGATCTGAGAGTCTTCGAGCGTCCACCGCGTCCAACCAATGTAGAGATTGCCGGCGTAAGAACTGTTCGTATTGTCGGCAACAATGTAGGGCTTGTCCTCCCACGGGACGAATCTGTGATCGGGTGTCTCATTCGGTTGTTCAGTGACGGGAATGTGATTCGCTTCCCAAGTCTTCCCCCCATCGAGCGATCGTCGAACGAAGATTCCGTTGCGCGACGAGTTGTGACCCCAATAACTGGAAGTTCCCAATTTGTCGAACGCGATGTAACAGAGAATGGCGTGCCCTTGCTTGTCGTAAGTAATCGAAACATCCCCAGAAACCTTGTAATTCGCGGCTTCGGTACCCGCAGCAATCTGCCAGGTTGTGCCGCCGTCAAGCGAGTACGCAACATGGGCATTGTCCTGGTACGCTGTGACAACTTGTGTAGCGTCCAACGCGTTGACTGCAATAGACGGCTCGGTAAAATAACCCGGCACCGGCGTGATCGTGTGGACCTCCGACGCCGGCGCTTTGGCCAATTCCTCACCAGACGCAACGACAGCGAGCAGTGCGAACGCAATGCGGGCAATTGGAATCATTTGTGTTGCTCCACTTGAAGAAGGATAGCGGATGGCCCAGGCTGTCACACTCTTGGCGCCAAACAGCGTGTTATAACCGGGCATGCGTTTTCTGCCATTAATGACCCTGGTCGCGCTCGGTGCGGCGGGCGGCTCACTCTTCCACGGAAGCAGCCAGGCTGCGGATGCTCCTGCACAGGCAGTTCATCCCAAAATTCGCGCGATTACCGCTTTTATCGATATCGACACAAAGAACTACCCGAGCCAGTTGGAGGCCGCCGTGGCATTTCTGAGCAGGACTCGAGAAGCGTATCGCGCGTCGGGGTTCACGGTTGAGACCATTCGCATCGCGACGCAGCCATTCCCCTCTTATACCCGCAGTCTCAATCATGATGCCGCAATCGCGCTCCTTCAGGACATTGATGCAAGCTCCCGCAAACTCGGGTTCACCCCAAGCATTGGGCCGGCCATGTTGCACGATAACGATGAGACCTCGGCTGTTGATTTACTCGCCGATATTCTGGCAGCGCCGAGCCGCCTCAACGCCAGCCTCATAATCGCTGACGATGAGGGCATCCATTGGAAGGCCGTCCGCCAGGCAGCGCGACTCATCAAGACTGTCTCTGAAAGGAGCGCTCACGGACAAGGGAATCTGAACTTTGCCGCCATCGCCATGTTGAAACCATACGGACCGTTCTTTCCAGGCGCCTATCACCTGGGCGGCGCGCGTTCATTCGCCGTGGGATTGGAGAGCGCCGATGTGGTAGCCGACGTATTCGCCCACGAGCACGACCCGAATACTGCCGAAGCCGCGCTGTTAGCAGCGCTCACCGGCAATCTCCGGGTGGTTGAGTCGGTGGCGACCAAAGCTGCTGCCGATAGCGGCTGGATATACGCCGGCATTGATCCCACTCCCGCGCCTATGGGGGAAGTTTCGATAGGCCGCGCCATCGAGTCGTTTGGGGGCGGACCCTTCGGGTCTTCAGGCACGATGACCGCCGCGGCAATCATCACGCGCGCCGTCCGAGCCGTCCCGGTAAAGCGGGTGGGCTATTCAGGACTCATGGTTCCTGTTTTGGAAGATGCGATTCTGGCGAAACGTTGGGGGCAGCGCACATACAGCCTGGATTCGTTGCTGGCTTACTCGGCGGTGTGCGCAGGAGGTCTTGACACGGTACCACTGCCAGGAGACGTTTCGATGGAATATCTGGCGCGGATACTTGGCGATGTTGCCACCTTAGCTCATAAATGGCAGAAGCCGTTGGCCGCCCGCCTGGTCCCGATCCCCGGGAAGAAAGCAGGCGACGAGACTGATTTGAGTGACCCGCGGATGGCGAACACGATACTCCAACCGCTCCCAGGAGTCGCCTCGAGGTAAAGGCGCGCTCCCGCGTCCGGGTGTTTGCCGCGGCACTTTGGAGTCAGTGGATGCTACGAGTATTGACTTGCCCGAATAATTCGCCGGACAAATGTTGTTGGGGAAGAAGAAGTTGGCTTAGTGTGTTGTACGTTTTGCCCACGTATTTTTGACCCACGAGTCACCGGTGAATTTGCTGATTCGGTCATTCTTGCAGGTCGTGTTGTTGTACCACGAAGGGTATGTCGTTGATTCTCGGAAGCACTGTTCCTTTGGACGGCCAGTTGCACTCTGTGTTAGTGGCGGGCATGGACGAGCAATGCACTGTTGGCCGTGCCCGACCGTTGTGAGAGCAATAAAAAGAGGAGAAACATACATCAATGAATTCCGATCAGTTGGAAGGCAAATGGAAACAGCTAAAGGGTTCAGTTAAGCAACAGTGGGGCAAACTCACTGACGATGATTTGACCTTCATCAACGGCAGGAGCGAAGAGTTGGTGGGCAAGGTGCAGGAACGTTACGGGATCGCGCGGGAAGAAGCCCAGCGACGCGTCAACGAGTTTCTTGCCACAAACAACGTGATGGCCGGCACGCCCACGCGTGAGTACGAGTCGCAAACGCGACGCTAGTCCGAACCGCGCGTTGGAGAAAGACGTACGAACGGGGGGGAGCGGATTAATTCCGTTCCCCTTCATTTTTTGGTGCCGGGCGTCCGTAGGCCGATGCGTTCCGACTAGCTCACCTGAAATATCGCCTCGATCTCGACCGTTATGTTATTTGGCAGACTTCCCATGCCTACCGCCGAGCGAGCGTGGCGACCCAGCTCCCCGAAAACTTCTACGAACAGATCCGAGCAGCCGTTGATGACCTGCGGATGCTGCTTGAAATCGGGCGCTGCATTCACCATACCCAGCAGTTTTACGACACGCTTTACCCGACCGAGATCGCCCAACGCGTCCTTGGCAGCGGCGAGTAGCTGGATACCCACCAGCCGCGCATCTTGATAAGCCTCCTCGGTGGTCACCTCCGTACCCACTTTGCCGTGAGAAAAGTCGCGGAGGCCGATTCGCGGGCCCTGTCCCGACAGATAAAGCAGATCGTTCACTTGCACCGCAGGGACGTAGTTCGCCATAGGCGCCGGCACCGCCGGGAGAACAATGCCTAGCTGCGCGAGGCGCTCTTCAATGGGAGTTATTTCCGGCATCTATAGAACCACATTATGGCAGGGCTGGCGCAAACTCGCGCAGCTGGAAAAAGAAAAGCCGGCTAGCTGCCGGCCCTTCTTTACGCTGATTTGGTTTTGAGAACCCTGTCGGATGGGGTGGACGTCGGGGGGTTCAGTAGATACGGTTTTCGGGGTGACCCGTCAATCGGACGGGCTTTTGCTGAAGATGGGTTGGGTGGCGAGCAACCGGGTCCTCCAAACTCAAATCATCGGATGCCCAGTTTAAAAGCATTCGCCCTGCCAAAGAATAGGAACGAATAATCAGCCACTTAGCGGCGACGGAACGTGATTGGTTGAGGAAAATATTACCGATTCGGCAACTATGTGTTGCAAACTCTAGTGGGTGAAACCGAAACGAAACGGCACAGATCAGGGGCTATTGCGGATTTGCCGCGTCCGCGGGCAACTTCTCAGGTAGCACCGAGTTGAAGGCGACATGCCCCACCGTGGCATCGCCGATGGATACATGATTGGTTTCGAGCGTGATGCCGAGAACCTGGTCGAGTAAGATCTTCGCCTGTGCATAAGTTGCCTGCGCGGTGACCTCGGACGATCGGGCAGTGGCCAGATCGCGCTGCTGTGTGATCACGTTGTACGGCGTCGAGGTCCCGAGCTGGAACTTTTTCTGCTCGGCATCCAGCAACTGCTCCTCGAGAATCCGGTTCTTCACCGCCGCGGCGTACCGGGTCCGAGCCTGTCGCAAGCCGATGACCGCGTTGGAAACCAGCACCGCAACCTGATTCTTGTCGCGGGCATTGTTTATCTCGCTCTGTCTTAGCTGGAGCTGATCAATGGCCTCGTCGGCCTGGGCTGTTCGGTTTCTGACGGTGGCCGTGAAGGCAAATCCGCCTCGATCGGAAGGGAAGTTTCGCCGGAAAATCTGGCCAAGTTGCGTGCCATAACCTCCCACAAAGTAGGAGTCCGGCGGCGGATACCCAGCCGCGAGGCTCTTTTGATTCACCGAGCCGTTGAGGCCATTCTGGGTAAGCGTTGCGAAGACCTGCAAAGAGGGCAGAACGCCATTCCGAGTTCCTATCGCGCTGACCACGGCATTGGCATAGTTCATGGCGTCGGTTTGAATGTCAGTCCGGTTGGCAACGGCGCTTCCGATTAAGGAGCTCATCGTAACGGGAGCGGGCGGACCGACCGGGGCGGCAGGCGTGTTCGCCGCGGGCCCTTGGAGGTTGGGGCGCGGATTGGCCGACTGCGCCGCCTGGTTAGCCGGCGGCTGAACACCCGTAGCGGCAGCACCTGGCGCGGTGGCTTGAGTGGTGAGACTGGGGTTGCTCCCAGCATTGGCCGGAATTCCTGTTCCGGTTCCCACGGCCTGTCCAACCAGAGTTTGTATTGATGGCAAATCATCGGTATCCGGGACGCGGATGGTATCGAGCGGGATGACGCGCACGTTGACCAACAACGGCTCAGCCAGGCCATTACGGCTGAGTAGGTTCTTTATCGTGACTTCTTCTTGCAGCAGTGTAGTCTCGGAAACAGTCAGGTCTTGCTCGGCGGTCGCTACTTGCGCTTCCGCTCGCGTTATTTCGATGGGAGCGAGGGTTCCAATGTCAACCTGCCGTTTGTTGTCGCTCTCCAGTTGGCGGGCCAGAATCAGTGCGCTTCGTTTGGCGGCGGTATCTTCGCGATCGCTGACCAGCTGATAGTACTGCGTCAACACGGTAGCCACGACGGTAATAAGTGCAGCTTTGAATGCAATGTCAGAGATCTGCAGATTTGATTTGGCGACCGTAATTGACCGTGCATTAACGGCCCGTCCGAAATTCTGCAAAAGGTTTTGCTGTATTGAGAGGCTTAGGCTGCCCGCATCCGTCGGATTCAACGTATCGCTCAGCGCGTTCTCATTCAAGTAGGAGGCGTTTCCGGAGAGGGTGACTGTCCCACCGGTCAATGTACCTTGGGAAATCGAGGCGCTAGTGACACGCTTTCCGTCGATCAGCGCAGTCGTCCCGCTCTGCAGGGTGTTGTTCTGCGGAATCGTTGTGTGTCCCCAAAAACTTAGGTCCTGGACGACCGGATCGAGCACCTGCGTGATCGGTCCGATCTGGCTGACGGTTGCGTTCGCATTGCTGATGCTGCTTTTGCTGTTGCCGGTAGTGCTGACGCCGGCGCTGGCCTGGCTGCCTGCTACGCCTTGCCCGCTGGTCACGGAATTGCCGGAGGTGAGAGACGCTCCTGTCACGCCTCGGGCCGCGCCACCAGCCTGCGCGCGCTGGATTGCCCAGGCGGAGAGAATCGGGTTGTACCGGTCCACCTCAAGGTCGATGTTGTTTTCGATTGCCAGCGCAACGGCGTCCTGAACGGTGAGGTATAAGTTTCCACCGCGGATCAAGTCACGCATGCGGCCGGAATTGCCCAGCCGGGCATCCGGTGCAATGGCCGGGCTATAAGGCCGGATCAACACATTTTCATGCGGTTTTACGGGACCAAGGGCAGCAGGATCTCTCCCCTGTCCGTAGGGGCTCGTGGTCGTAGCGAACGGATTGTATGACGTGGCCTCGGGAGCACTCGACTTGGGTGCCTGGTTATTCGTCGCCGGCTGCTGGGCATTTACCAGCGGCGCTAGCGTCAGCAACGCGGCAAGCGCCATGGCCAGCGGCGGCCGGGTCTGTTTGATGAGTGAACGAAGCATGCGCATCCTCTTCGCTCTACTTCGTTATGTCAGGCGGTGGCGTCACGCTGACCGGCTCCGGTGGGTTCGCCGGAATGGCGGATGGCTGCGCAACGAGCCCTTTCGTCGCTTCCGCTATAGACACGTGATTCGTTTTAAGCGTGGCGCCGAGTGCCTGATCGAGAGACACCCGCGCGTGGCTATAGTTGGCTAAGGCCTGCACTTCAGTCCCTTGGGCGGTCGAAAGATCACGTTGCGCCTGAATCACGAGAAACACCGTTGACGCTCCCAGCGCGTATTTCTTTTGCTCCGCATCCAGCGTCTCTTGCTGCAGAATGCGGGCCTTCACCGCGGCGACATACCGGACCCGTGCCTGTTGCAGGCCTATCACTGCATTCTGCACGTCCACGCGCACCTGGTTAATGCTCTTTTGATATTGCAGTTGTGATTGGCGTAGCGCCAGCTGGTCGGTCACGTAGTCGGCCTGAGCCGCCCGGTTCCGGATGGGGATGGTCAACTGGAAGCCCACGGAGTAGTTGGGATAGTTGCGCCGGAAAATCTGAGCGAGGGCGTTCGAGTAGCCACCGATCACGAACGAATCGGGATAACCAAACTCTCCATTGACGTTCAGGGAGTTCGGGCTACCGGTCAGAGCGTTATTTGTGAATTCAGCAAATGCGGTCAGGCTGGGCTTCAACGAACTCTTATCACCGTTCAGGTTGATCTGGTTGCTGTCGATGTTGATCTGGTTCTGAGTGATTTCGGGCCGGTTTTTTAGCGCCTGGTCGACCAGGTCACTGAACGTGGGAAGGACATCTTTTTCCGGGACATGAATTGCATCCAGGGGAACGATCCGGACTTCGGCAAGTGATGGGCTGGCAACACCGTTCTTGCTCAACGCGTTCTTCAGAATGGTCTCTTGCTGTAGCAAGTTGGTTTGAGAAATGACGAGGTCCTGTTGGTTGGAAGCCACTTCCGCTTCGGCCCGCGTCACCTCAATTGGCGCCAGCGTGCCTATCTCAACCTGCTTCTTGTTGTCTTCATAAAGACGCCGCGATGTAACCAGAGCGCTCTGCTTGACCTTAATGTCCTGGTTGAAGCTAACCAGATCCCAATAAAGGTTGAGGACCGCTGAAATGGTAGTAATCAACTGCTGCTGGAACTGAAGATCGTTGACCTTCAAGTTGTTCTTCGCCACGCGGATGTCGCGGTTGTTGACCGCAATTCCAAACCCCTGCAACAGGCTCTGTGTGATGACGAGGTCCGCCAGAGCGGTGGTACTCGGATTCAGCAGGTTGGAGGGGATATTCAGGTTTGAGTTGGAGTTGTTGAACGAAAACGTGTACCCCGTGCCGGTTACGAACTGCTGGCCGTAGTTGAAATTGTAAGTTTGGTTGTTGGTTTGCACCGCCGTTGTGCGGGTCAGATAAGTGTTGCTCTGCGGAGCCGTGAAGTGGCCCCAACTGAGGAATGCGTTGAACTGAGGATCGAGTAGGGGGATGCTTGGACCCAACTGAGCCACAATGCCGCCGCCCGAGCCGACACCGTTTCCCGCGGCGCTGTTGCCACCATTCGAACTGGCCAAGTTTGATGCGACACCGGTAGTGCTGACGCTAGTCGGCCCGGCGGCAACCGCTGTACCAACGCTGCGCAATGCGCCGCCGCCTTGTGCGCGCTTGATGTTCTCTTGCGCCAGGAAAGAGCCGTAGCGTTGTACTTCGACGTCCAGATTGTTCTCCAGCGCCAACGCGACTACGTCCTGCGCGGATAGATACAGTTTTCCGCCCTGAATCAGCATCTCGAGGCGGCCGGAGTTCGACAGATTAATGGGCGATACGGTTCGCGGGCGATAGGGCCGTGTCAACCAGCCTAAGCCGCCTTTCGGCGCCTCAATCGAGATGGTGGACTGGCCAAAAACGCTCGATGACAGACAAAGAAAGGCACAAAACAGGGAAAGGGATGGGTGAAATTGTCTCATCAAGTTCGCTTTAAAGACCCTTACGCAGACTCCGGGCCTCGATTAGTAGTAACGGAATTGGAAGGGGCCCAGTTCCTTGATTTTCCATGGTATCGCAGCCATAAAACTTTTCTTCTGAAGGTGTTGGGATGCGCATTACCCTACTGTGATTTATAAGGACGCCTCGCGGAAACCACAAGCCATGGCTGATAAGCGGTTCATTCGGGGTGGTATTTCCGGCGGAATCGCCGATGAATGGTGCGGGCGCGGCCTATCGGCGCCCGGCTGCGTCAGGATCGGCCTCACTTCGAGATCAATTCTTCACTCGTCAGCTGGAGTAGACTTCTTTGAACGTTCTCCAGCAGATTTTCCGGACTGAGCCCGGTCGCAACCGGAAGCCGCAGCACGCCGGCCGGCGTGAACTGCGCTCCCGGCGCCGTGCGCACCAGGGTCATCAACTTGAGCGGATCCACCTTGGACTGCGGATGGAATTTGATGTTCAAGTAGCCTTGGCGGCGGTCGACCGATTCAACGCCGATACGCTCCGCAAGACTTTTCAACACTGAGAACTGAACCAGGTTCCGGACCTCATCGGGTACCGGTCCGTAGCGGTCTGTCAATTCATCAATTACCTTCGTTGCACCCGCCTCATCCTTGATGTCGGCGATGCGCTTATAGGAGCGCAGCCGCTGCGTCTCCTCGGCGATATAGGTCGAAGGAATGCGGATCTCCAAACCAATGTTGAGGGTGGCGTGAATCTCGAGCGAGACTTCTTCACCCTTTAGCTCATGGACTGTTTCTTCCAGCAACCGGATGTAGGTGTCGTAGCCGACTGCCTCGATGTGTCCGTGTTGCTGGCCGCCGAGGAGATTGCCGGCTCCACGTAGTTCCAAATCCAGAGCGGCAATTTTGAAGCCAGCGCCCAAGTCGCTGAACTCTTTGAGGGCGGCCAGGCGTTTTCTTGCGAGCTCGCTAAGCTGGGTGTCGGCAGGCACCAGCAAGTAGGCATAGGCGCGGCGGTTGGAACGGCCCACCCGGCCGCGCAACTGGTACAACTCGCTGAGCCCATACCGCTCCGCATTCTCGATTATGATCGTGTTGGCAAGCGGAATATCGATGCCATTTTCGACGATGGTAGTCGACACGAAAACGTCATACTCGTGCCGCATGAAACCAAGCAGCACTCTTTCCAACTCGGCGTCGCCCATCTGGCCATGCCCGACGCCGATCCTCACCCCGGGCGTCAATTCCTGAATGGAAGCCGCGCGCTGAAAAATCGTATCCACGCGGTTGTGAACGAAATAGACCTGGCCCTGGCGGCCTACCTCCTGTTCAATCGCGTTCTTGATCAGGTCCTTGTTGAAATGAGCGACGACTGTATTGATCGTCAGCCGATCCTTGGGCGCTGTTTCGATCACCGACATGTCGCGGAGACCCAGCAGGGACATGTGCAATGTTCGAGGGATAGGCGTAGCCGACATCGTTAGGACGTCGACGTTATGCTTCATCTCCTTCAGGCGCTCCTTGTGCTTCACACCGAAACGTTGCTCTTCGTCGATCACTAGTAGCCCGAGGTCATGGAAGCGAACGTCTTTCGAGAGCAGCCGGTGCGTGCCGATCAGGATGTCCACCTTGCCATCTGACAGGTCCTCCAACGTCTGCTTGATCTCCTTGTTTGTGCGAAAACGGCTGACCAAGTCGATTCGTACCGGGAAAGAAGCAAAACGCCGGCGAAACGTCTCGTAGTGCTGGAATGAGAGCACTGTGGTGGGCGCCAGTACGGCGACTTGCTTCCCATCGCCGAGGGCCTTGAACGCAGCGCGCATGGCAACTTCTGTTTTGCCGTAGCCGACGTCGCCGCACAGCAGGCGATCCATAGGCTGCTCGTTTTCCATATCGGACTTGATCTGGGCCACCGCGCGCACCTGGTCCGGTGTGGGCGCATATTCAAAGGCGTCCTCGAATTCGCGCTGCCAGTTGCTGTCGGAGGAGAATGAAAATCCCTCCGCCAAGCGGCGCTGCGCATAGAGCTTCAGCAGCTCGTCGGCCATGTCCCGCATCTTGGATTTGACACGTGACTTGGTTTTTGCCCAGGTAGCTCCACCCAGGCGGTCGAGCGAAGGCTTGGCTTCGCCTGCGCCGCGGTACTTCTGCACCAGATCGAGGCGCGTCAGGGGAACATAGAGCTTGGCTTCCGCGGCGTACTCGATCACCATGAAGTCGCCCCTCTGGTCGGCCTGCACGATCTCCCGAATACCCAGGAACTGCCCGACGCCATGGGTAGTGTGGACCACAAAGTCGCCCGGCTTCAGGTCGGCGATGTCAGCCGCGAAGGCAGCCAGCGCGCTCTTGGAAGGTTGCCTCGCAATCAGCTCCGAGGTCTCGAACAGGTCCTCGCAACCTAGAATCGCTAGCCCTGAGTCGGGGAGCACGGCGCCGTGACGAACATTTCCCTTGATCAGATAAGTGCTGGAAACCGCGCCGGCATGGTAGGCTCGCTCCGAAAGCGATGAACGGCCTTCCGCCGATTCGATTCCGAGTTGGTACGGAACCGAATACTCCTCCAGCACGTCGGCCAGGCGTTCCAGTTCACCCGTCGATGCGGCAAAGAACGCGACGCGCTTTCCTTCCTTGACCAGGTTCTGCGCTTCCCCGACG